>CAOJDT010000077.1 GCA_948433295.1 uncultured bacterium | reverse complement strand
TCGCATAGTGCTGAAGTAGCCCTTCCGTTTGAGTTTCATCCGCAATAATAAGATTATGCTGAAAGTCTTTTATACCCTGCATATCCTGAATACTGTCTATTGTTTGTTTAAGATAATCGTCAAGTTTTTTCGCAAATTCTTTTTCGGAAAGGTTTCCGCGGAATCTGTTCAAATATGAAACGCCCGTGTCGTCTTTTTCATTGAAACGTTTCATAATCATCTCTCTGAGACGTTCTTTATTTTGTTCGTAATATTCGCGCTTGGTAAGTGTACCCTCTTTTGCTTTTGTCAGAAAATCAAGGCAATCAATTTCTTTATTAATTACATCGCCAACGTTTTTGGAAGAAAGTTCAGTACCCAAAAGGTTTTTAATTCCGTCGTACGCCTCAGATACAAACCCGTTATCCGTACTTCTGTACAAATCCAGGGCGGATTGAAGATTTTCGGATAAATATTCAATCGACAAATCCTGTGCCTGTTCGGTTGTCAAAGCTGTTTGGCGTGTCGTAACCTCCTGCTCAACAGGCTGAGCCGCACGCTCAACGGTAGTTCCCATATCAGATGTGACGTTGGACGTTTTTGCAAACGCAGAAACTTTTTGTGCCTCTGTCATTGTTAATGCACCATTTTGAACCATTACAGAAACGATTACATCCCGTTCAAGATTTTTAAGATCGGGATTCTTTTTCAAATATGAATTAATCTTTTCTTCTACACTTATATTTGTCATATTGCCTTTTTCACATAGATGTACTAATAATTTTTCTAACGGAAATTTTTTAGGAATTCTTTAATTTTTAAAAAATATATTAAAATATTGTTACAAATTGATTTGAACCCTGCGCTATGCTAAACTTCTTGCTAAGAGAGGGCTTTTACCATGAAAAATATTATTGTATATACAAGTAAAAAAGTTTCGGCGCTCGCAGACGTTCTGGCAAAACTTGACGACGTCAACGTAAGAATTGAAGACGCCGAAAAATTAAGAGAATACGAAACACTCAACCCGGGCTTAATTGTTGTTGAAGATGTTCCTAATATCAAAGACGTTTTGATGGTGACAAAATTCAAAGCACCGGTTCTTTTTGTCGGTGAATGTTTCAAAGGAACGACCGTTCGCGCAATTACCTTTGATATGATTAAAACTCCTGTCGACCAGGATGAACTTTTAATCAGAGCAAAATCTTTGTTGAAAATCAAAGACTTGAGAGAAAAATTGCTTCAAGTATCAACAACTGACGAACTCACAGGACTTCATAACAGAAAATATTTACAAGAACGTCTGGAACAAGAAATTTCGCGTGCAAAACGTTACGGCACAAAACTTTCATGCCTGTTGTTCGACCTTGACTTCTTCAAAGTTGTAAACGATATTTACGGCTATGAATGGGGCGACGTTCTCTTACGTTCCATCGCTGATAAATTAAAACAATTAATCAGAAAAGAAGATATCCTGACACGTTACGGCGACGAAGAATTCCTTCTGATTCTTCCGAACACGTCGGAAGAAAACGCATTCCTCTTCGGCGAACGTTTCAGACGCGATATCGAAAAAATGGAATTCATTCCTGCAGGCGAAGAAGAAAGACATCCGATAACCATTTCGGGCGGAATTTCGTCTTATCCTTGCCTCGAAAATACAGAAGAAGATGTTAATACGATTATCCGTTATGCCGAACACGCGCTTTATAACGCTAAAAAACGCGGCAAAAATAAAATCGTTCAATTCTCACAAATCAATCTGGGAGAATAGATTAAGAACTATAAGTTACAAGAAAAGCGGACAGTGTCCGCTTTTTTGTATTATCAGCTAATCTTATACGGGTAATCCTGCGGGATTTTCCATTTGTTACGCTGATTTTCATATTTTTTACTTTTTATTTTATCATGTTTCCAAGCTTTTGAGTGTCACTCTACGACAATTCCCTAATCATTTCGTGCGCTTCTTCGCAATCAGGAAAGTTTTCCGTAATCTTTTCCAAAAGCGCAAGCGCGGTTGTTGAATCTTCCATTTTCACGTGACATTTTGCAAGATTAAGCATGACGTATGGATTAAGAGGTTTGGTATCCAGAATATTCTGGAAAATAGTCGCTGCCTGACCGTAGTCGCCAAGTTCAAAATATGTGAGCCCGAGAAGATTCTTAACCTCAGGATTTTGTTCAAGTTCAAACGATTTGATTAAGAAGTTTTTTGCGTCCTCGTAATTCTTCATCATATAACGAATTTTACCCGCAATAAACAGCATAAACCCGCTCTGAACCGATTTTCCGATAGCTTTATTAATATGTTCAAGCGCGGTTTCCAAATCATTTGTGTGCATTTTATTAAGCGCCGAAAACGCAAGAATTTCACCATTTTCAGAGTCCTTCTCAAGCGCCTTGTTATAAAATTCATCAGCCTTTTTGAAATCTGTTGTTGCGTGAAGATAATTTGCGTATTCATAGAGAATTTCAGAATTATCAGGCTCGATTGCAACTGCTTTTTCAAACTCATCTTTAGCGTAATCAAAAAGACGTTTGCTGAGATAAATTACACCCAAATCCTTATGCGCGGCGGCATGTTCCGGATGAAGTTCAATAACTTTTTTAAGAATTTTTTCAGCCTTATCCGTATCATTCGTAAGCATACAGATATGCGAAAATTCGTAATAAATCTCGAACGAAACCGTTCCTTGAAGAATAATTTTTTCGTAAATCTCTTTTGCTCTGAGCGGTTGATTTACAAGCAAAAACAGGTTTGCGAGTTTTTTGGACATTGAAACGGATTTCGGATTCATTGCAACGAGTCTTGCCATAATCCCGATAGCATAATTGTATTCGCCCGTCATTTCGTAGCAGCAAGCAAGATTATATTGATAGGTTTGTTTTTCCGGATAGTGAGTCATAAGGATTTTATAGTGATGAATCGCTTTTTCCCACTGTTCAAGTTTAACCTCTGAAAGCGCCATAGCCGTCAGGTAACTGTCATTCGGTTCCAGACTGTAGGCTTTTTCAAAATATTCGCAAGCTTTTTCGTGTTCGTTTTTCATTTGTAAAATCGACGCGATATTGAAATATGTAATAGAATTATCAGGGTCGATTTCTGTGGCTTTGTGGAAGTTTTCGTAAGCTTTTTCAAGGTTTCCTATAGTTATGTAGGAAGTCCCGAGATTATTATAAAGCTGTGCATGATCAGGCTGCAATTCAAGCGCTTTTTCAAGGTAATAAACACTTTCTTCAAAGCGTTTTGTCGACATATAAGCAGTTCCGACAATATAGTAGATTGTGTAATCATCCTGAATTTTTTCAAGAATTTTTTTACCGATTTCTATAGCCTTGTCTTCCTGATGAGATTTTACATAAATTACACAAAGGCACTTGTATGCTTCAGCGTAATCCTCTCTGAGTTCAATAACTTTTTCATACGCAGCAACAGCGTGAAGATAGTCCTCCTGATAATCATAGCAGCAGGCAAGATAGAACCAGCTTGTCGCATCTTCGGGATAATATTTCACAATGGTTTCGTAATTGCTCTGTGCGTCTTTATAGTTTTCGAGATTAATATTACACAAGCCCAAAAGCTTTAAAGCATCAAGGTTTGCCTCATCCGTATTCGATACGGACGCTAATTTTTCTCTCGCCTCTTCATATTTTTTTTCCGATACCAATTCGGTAATTTCGTCTAAATTCAATTCTTCCATAATCCGATTATAACACAAAAAATCAGGGCAATTTTTTATGTTTTATTTTTTTATTATAATAAGTGTAAAAGGAGTTAGGAATGCCGATTGATTTTAATTCGAATGTAATGTTCACACTTCCGCGCCCGATTGCGTCTGCGGCGGTTCAACAGCAACCTGCAGCGAATACGCAGCTAAAAACCGACGTCTTTGTAAAAAACGTCAGCGCAAAGAATATTGATAAAGATTATGAAGGAATCAAAATCGAAAAAAAATCTTTCGGCACAATTAAAAAATTAAACGAAGATGCAACCCTTTATACAATCACTAATAAAAACGGTGCAAGCGTTGACTTATCGACATTTGGCGCAACAATTACCTCAATAAAAGTTCCCGACAAAAACGGAAACCTTAAAGACGTAACTCAAGGTTATACCTCCGTAACCCCTTACGAAGAATCACCCGTAGGGCACGCGGGCGGCACAATAGGTCCTTGCGCAAACAAGATTAACAACGGAACATTCATACTCGGAGAAAAAGAATATAAACTCGAATGCAACAAAGATAAAGGCAAAACTCATTCTCACGGCGGCTCTGACGGTTTTGATGTGAAAAACTGGCAGCCAGAAGTTCTGAAAGACGGAATAAAATTTACTTATATCAAAAAAGATATGGAAAACGGTTATCCCGCAAACGTTACGGCTTCTGTTACATATAAATTCGACAATGACAACAAACTTCATATCAAGTACCACGCAGAATCCGACGACGATACAATCATAAACATGACAAACCATACATACTTTAATCTTGACGGCGCCGAAAATGCAGAAGAAAATTCAGTTCTCGACCACATTGTAGAATTACCGAATTCTTCGCGCTACACCGTTAACAACGAAATTGCGGTTCCAACAGGCGAAATCGCTTCCGTCAAAGGCACTCCGTTCGACTTAAAAAAAGCAAAAAAAATTAAAGACGTCATAAATACCGAAAATGACCAACTTAAAATCGGTTCAGGCTTTGACCAAAACTACTGCATAGACAACTACGACGGAAAAACCATCCGCAAAGCCGCAAAAGTTAAGTCGGAAAAAACAGGAATTACATTAAAAGTTTCAACCAACCTCCCCGGATTCCAATTCTATACGGCAAACCACCTCGGCAAATCCGCTCAACCCGCAGGCAAAGACGGAAAACGCTACGAAAAACGCTCGGCACTTTGTATAGAACCGCAATTCTATCCCGACGCGATTAATACTTTCGCAGAAAAACCGATTCTCAAAAAAGGCGAAACCTACGACAGGGAAATCATTTACGAATTCGGTACAGAAAAATAAAAAAGTTTCTGGACAGAATCGGGCACTACATGTTATAATATAAATGCGCCTTATTATTCACCAAATATTGTTCCTTAAAAAAATAACGAAAGGAACAAATTATTATGGGAAAAAAATCCAAACCGAAATTTTCATCGGGAACAGTAAACATTAACGGTCAAACAAAAGCAAAAACTTACCAGAACGGAAATACTGTCGTGACAGATTATTACCTGTCGGGTGATGAAAAAAGAGCGTACGATTACGCTCAAAAATCTTTTGCGGATAATCTTCAAAACCTCAACGTTTTTGATTCAGACACCAGAAAAAGTATAAATCAACAACTTGACGCTTATGCGCAACAAGGCACAAAAGCCATCAACGACATTTACAACCCGATGATAAAGAACACTCAATACGACATCGCAAAACGTTTCGGAAACTTTGACAACTCGTCGTTCCTGAACAGTCTGAATTCAATCGAATCAAGCCGTGCCGACGCAGTAAGTGCGCTTGGTAAAGATTTGGTTCTGATGAAAAACGACCTTACGAATGACGAACTTTCGAGAAGATACAATTACTTGAGCTTCCTCGACGGCTACGTAAACAACGTCAACACCAACGCAATGGCATACGGAAATATGTCGCAACAAAACAGCAGCGCAGGAACTTCATTCAATACGAACAATACAAGTTCAAGCGGACTTTTCGGAAACTCATCAAACCTCTGGATGCAAATCGGTTCTCAACTTTTGAAAGCCTACATGTCAAGATAAATTACACCAAAACGGGTTTTGAAATCAAAACCCGTTTTTTATAGCCATATTTCTATTTATTTTTATATCCGCATGTGATATTATTTTTGAATGAAAAAGTTTTTATTAATTCTTGCTTTAATCATCGAATCGTTGGTTCTTTTATTTTTCTTGACTATAGGATTATATTTATATTTCGTTTTTATGGTTTTACCTTTTGAATACGAGTTTACAGTTGATTTTGAACTATTGTCATATCTTACAAAACTAACATTGTTTTATGGGTTAAGTATTTTTGCAAACATAACGGCTATTAAGTCAACATTCTGTTTTTTAAAAGATAAACCTATACCTAAGTTAAAAGAAAATACTAAATTTATTTTAACAGCTTGTATTCTTTATCTCATTTTAGATATAACAATAATGCACCTACGATATTGGATAATAACAACTTTTTAAATAAAACTTTTCATCTGTGATATAATATTTGTATGAATATTACACAGGAATTTGACACAATAGCAGCGATAGCAACCCCGCTCGGTACAGGAGGGGTCGGAGTTATAAGAATCTCGGGCGATACGGCTTTTGATATCGCTGAAAAAATCTTCTCCAAAAATAACCTTACCGCAGGAAAAATCGCACACGGCTGGATTCACGATAACGGTAAAAAAATCGACGAAGTAATTGTGCTTCCGTTCAAAAATCCGCACAGTTACACGGGCGAAGATGTTATTGAAATCCACTGCCACGGCGGAATTAACGTTGTCAGAAACATTCTGGATTTGGTTTTGAAAAACGGCGCAAGAACCGCAGAACGCGGCGAATTCACCAAACGCGCTTTTCTGAACAAAAAACTCGACCTTTCGCAAGCCGAAGCCGTAGCGGATTTGATTCACGCAAAAACAAGAAACTTTGCCGTCCAATCCGCCAAAAACCTCTCGGGAGTTCTCGGTGAAAAAATTTCCGAAATAAAAAAAGATATCTTCGAAGTTTTGTCGAAAATTATTGCAGGAATTGACTTTCCGGAAGACGTCGCCGAACCTGAATATTCATACCTTATAGAAAGTTTTGAAAAATCTCTGAAAGAAATCGACTCGATTCTTTCCTGCGCAAAATCGTCTGATATCTTACGTCAGGGGGTAAAAATCGCCATTGTCGGAAAACCAAACGTCGGAAAATCGTCGCTTTTCAATAAGCTTTTGAACGTTCAGCGCGCAATCGTAACGGATATTGCAGGTACAACACGCGATGTGATTAAGGAAAACCTCGACTGGGATGTGGCGATTACGCTAATCGACACCGCAGGAATCCGCGAAAATGACGAAGTAGGAAAAGTTGAAGAAATCGGGATTGAATATTCCAAACAATCGGCAGATGAAGCGGAGTTGGTACTTTTCATCTACGACGCAAGCCGCGGAATGAACGACGAAGACCGTGCGATTCTGGATTTGATTAAAAACAAAAATCACCTCACAATCGCCAACAAATGCGACTTAATCGAAAAACCCGCCGAAAATGCGATTAATATTTCGGTTGAAACAGGCATGGGTATTGAGGATTTGAAAAATAAAATAAAAGAAATCGTGTGTAATTTTTCGTCGGAAGATATGGAATTCATCACGAATAAGCGCCAACAGGATTGTCTTTCAAAATGCCGCGAAAGTCTTTCACAGGCACTTGATGCCGCAAATGCGGGCGAATTGCAGGATTTAATTTCAATAGACTTAAAATCCGCATTGCTATTCCTTGACGAAATCACGGGCGAAGTGATTACGGACGAGATTTTGGAAAATATTTTCAGCCATTTTTGTATAGGTAAATAGAATTACACAACGCAACCAAAATTTTTGTCGTATTTGTTTTTGGTTCTTACGTCTATAATACTTGCTATTACTTCCTTTGCGTACTTCTCTTTAATCTTGCTTCCATTATACAAAACCAGAGCTTTCTTTTCGTTTCCGTGTGCCTGTGCAAGTTTTGCTTTAAAAAGATATGCGCCCATTTTTATATTCAGTGCAGAATCTTTTCTTAAAGCTTTCATAAGCGCTTTAGGATTTTTATATTTTTCGAGAATTTTTCCGAAAGCCCCCAAATCAATAGACGGGTCTTTCTTTTTAGCTTCAAGAATCTTTTCAAGTGAACCGTATTTTCTCATTAACGGTTTCAAATTTTTATCATAAACCTGCGGTCTGAGATACATATCTTCTATAGAAATTGTCGTAAGCTGCATAATTCCGCTGCCATTAGCGATACCGACATTTTGGTTAAAGTGGCTTTCCTGTTTTGCGATACAAGCAATAATAATAGGATCAATTCCTGTTTCTGAAGCCGCTGAAAGAATCATATCGGTCATTTTTTCTTTATTCAAAATTTTTAACGCATGTTTATCATTGTTAATAATATTGATTACGTATTGTTTCTTTTTCTCGTAATCTAATTGAGCTTGTAAATCTTTATCAGACATTTTTGAGAAAGTAAAAAAATCTTTAAAAAGAAAATCTTGCCATTTAAAATTAGTTTTAATCTCGCCAAAAGTCTTATCCGATTTAGTAATCATGCCGGAAAACTTAACATTGGCATCGTTTAAGTAATCACCCATAACTGCTTATCCTCAAAAATTTTCGTTATTATAAAACGTAATTGTAAATATATAAAAAATATTTAAGATAAAAAATTGATTAAAATCGGAACTTTTTAAAAAATTGTTACATTAAAAGTGCGCCAACGATAATTACTCTTTCACAAATTGCGGAAGCACTCGGAATAAAACTTCGCGACATGTTCGATTTTGAATAAAATTGCATTAAATACCGACCTTCGTTCAGTCCGGGAAAGTGCGGAAACGTAGTTTCTACTGACTCGAGCCATTTGGTCGTGAGCTTTTCTTTCTTTTCTTTGCTATGAGAAAAAAAAAGAAATAAACTGCGGGTTGTAGGGCTACATAAGCCCTGCGTTTATAGATGTTTTACTGTCAGAAGGGGTTGACAAATTCAGAAAAACCATTAATATAGTCATGAGCAAAAATAAGAGGAGCTTATTATGGCTAATTTAAACGGAAATTCACTGTTAACAG
>CAOJDT010000076.1 GCA_948433295.1 uncultured bacterium | reverse complement strand
CTCTTGCCGAAGTCTTAATCACCCTCGGCATAATCGGAATTGTTGCGGCGATGACAATGCCTGCGCTTGTTCAGAAATACAAAGAAAAACAACGCGTTTCGCAATTGAAAAAAGCGTATTCGGTATTGAATCAGGCATTTACAATGGCAGTGAACGATTACGGAACACCTGATAATTGGGGACTTGTAATAACAAATACCGGTGAAAAAGACAATGAAGGCAATGATATACTTGATTATACCGGTAGTATTAATGCTGTAAATATATTGAAAAAATATGTGAAACAAAAAACAATTGCTGAAAACGAAATTATAGGATACGTAAAATCTCTGGATGGTCGACAAGCATATTGGCCTTGGAAAACAACTCCCGAAAGATATTTTTACTTAGCAGACGGAACTCTTGCAGCAATCGGTTGGATTAATGATGTAAACTGTACGGATAATTGTAGCGATTTTTGGGTAGTATTTCCGGGCAAAAATATGACATTAGGAGTAGATGTCTTTAACTTTATATTGACCAAAAAAGGCTTTGTTCCGAGTGGCATAAAAGAAATCGATTTTAAAACTCGTTGTAATATAAAAGGTATATCTGTTGACGCAGTTCAACAAGGCCGCGGTTGCACAGCATGGGTTTTATTGAATGGTAACATGGATTATCTCCATTGTGACGATCTTTCATTGAACGGTAAGACAAAGTGTAAGTAAATTTATTATGCGGGACGCATAAGCGTCCCGTCTTATTATTTATTGTATTACGTTCGCAAGTTTGAACAAATAATCATCCTTGCAACCTGTTTGGATTCCTATTGGAATAAAGTGTTCTTTGTACTTTTCAACTGCGTAGCGGTCTGTCATTCCCGAGATATAATCTGTTACGATTCTCTCAATTCTGCTTTCTTCGCAAACAGGTTTTAGCATATCGCAGTACAGATGGAATAATTCTTTAATTACTCTGCGGGCTTTTTTCTCTTCCTGTTTTGCCGGTGAGTCAATATAAACGTTATCAAACATCCATTCACGAAGTTTTGTTGTGTAATGCCAACCTTCACCGCTCATTGAAACATTTGGTTTGCCGTAAGAGTTTTCGATTACTTCCATAATCATGCGATTAAGACGCTGACTTTGTTTTGACGAAAAATATTCAATGCAGTCTTTCGGCAAATCTTCCTCTGAAATAATTCCTGCGCGGATTGAATCTTCGATATCGTGATTGATGTATGCGATTTTGTCTGCAAGTTGAACTGTCTGAGCCTCCGGGGTTTGAGGTGTGTAACCCCATGTGTGTGTCAAAATTCCGTCAATTGTTTCGCGGCACAGGTTAAGTTGTTCTAAGATTTCGACAACTCGTACACTCTGGATATTGTGGTGAAAGCCGCCTCTGACAAGTTCGTTCAAAACCCCTTCTCCGCAATGACCGAAAGGAGTATGACCCAAATCGTGACCCAGTGCTATTGCTTCGGTTAAATCTTCATTCAAATCAAGCGCACGTGCAATTGTCCTTGCAATTTGCGAAACCTCAAGAGTATGCGTAAGTCGTGTTCTGAAATGGTCGTCGAACGGTGATAAGAAGACTTGAGTTTTGTGTTTCAGGCGGCGGAAAGCTTTTGAATGCAAGATTCTGTCTCTGTCGCGCTGAAAACAGGTTCTTATATTGCTCTCTTCATCTTCAATTTTTCTCCCTTTTGAAAAACGGCTTTTTGTAGCAAATTTACTCAATGTATTTATTTCTTTTTCTTCTTGTTTATATCTTATAGAATTTATTTCTTCCGATGTAGTCATAAAAATACCTTTCAGCCCTGATTATAGCAGAAACTCGGAGTTATGCTATAGTGCATTTGTACCAGATTCGGCGGCTTGAAGTTTTTTGCGCATATTATCCGCATAGGCACCTGCTTTGTTAAGAAGCCAACCTGATAACAAGCCTGTTGCCATTGCTTTTCCTCCTGCAACCAATCTCGCGGTACAGTACAAAGAGGTTGCCATCGCTCCCAGAACAGGAATTCCTGCTTTAAGTGTTACGGAAATCCTTTCATCTTTGTTGTCAGCTTTCAAAAGTCCAGCTCCGATTAAGCCGAGTGAAGTTACAATTGATAATACATCCGTTGGCGCCGAGCCTATTTGTAAATCTCTGATTTTATCGAAGAATTGGACGGCTTCAATATTTATTGAATTGTCGAGTGATTTTATAAAAGTTTCGGTTTGTTTTTCAAGTTTAGAAAATTCTTTTTGCGGCAAAAGTTTTTTGTATATAGTCATTAGTTCCTGAATTTTGCCTTCATTTTTATTTTCAATTAAGTTTTTTGCCTGTGTCAAAAGTTCTGCGACAGGAGATTTGCCTGCAAGTTCAGGGTTTTCTGCGTAAAGAGATTTTTCCAAATTTGCGATTTGTTTGAGTAACCTGTCATTTGCAGCGCCGTTTTGTAAATCAGATTTCAGAAGACTTATTTGCAGGGTTGTATTCAGGTCTTTAGTATTTGCGGCAGTTTCGGCTTTTTGGATAAGTTCGGTGGCAAGGTTTAATTTATCTTCGCGGTTGAAACTTATTTGTTGGCGAAAACGCATCATATTATCGAGAATTGCGTTTTTATCTTTTTCGATAAGTTTGTCGGCAATAAAAGTTTGGTATAAGTCTTTTTTCTTCCAATCTTTTATTTTTTCCAAAGTAGGGTTTTCAAGTCCTTGTGTAGCGGTTTTGGTTTGTCTGTAACGACTTCTGAGTTTATTCTGGACTGTATTTGAACCGATGGTTTCGGCGATTTCTTTTCTTCCTTCGCGGAGAATTTCGACCCATTCTTTGACACGAAGAGTTTTTCCGTTAATATTCACTAACTTTTCAGGATTTTGGTCAAGAAGTGACTGTTCGGCTTTGCCTAAACTTTCGAATGCAACGGACATGCGGTGTTTTGTGTTATGCCATGAGGTTATAACAGTTTCTCTGCCTATTCGTTCGAACATATTCGTAATTCTTGCATGAAGATTTTTGCTCCATTGTTTTTTGCCCATAAGCTTTTTGAACAACGAATCTTTTAATGAGGTAAAGTTATTTATGCTCTCTGATTTCACGATAAAAGAATTAACCTTCTGCAATGCGGAAAGATATACTTTTGAGATTGGGCTGGCAGGATTATTGGAGATTTTTCTCTCAAGCAGATTCTTTACTTTATCAAGTCCCTTGCTGATACCCTTGGGACCGTTCATGAATGCAAATACCGCAAAGCCTGCGGCAAGTGCACTTATGGCGATAATAGAAATATATTTATTACTTTTTTCTTCTTTAGGCGGTTCATATTTTTGCGTGACAAAGAAATTCCTGTCTTTGCGATATTGCGCAAAGTCATTAAACGCCGAATTATTTGGAATATTCTGTACTGCCTGACTAATCATAAATAAACCTGCTACATTTATATAAACGTTAGCAGGTTTGAAATTTTGCCATGAGTTTAAACTTTTGTAAATTTCGTTAGTTGTTCAAACTGTGAATCGGCGCAGGAATTCTTCCTCCGCGGTTTACAAAACCTGCTGAAGAAAGGTTATTTACGGGCATGATTGGAGCCTCGCCGAGAAGTCCTCCGTAGCACACTTTGTCGCCTACTTTTTTGCCGTAAGCCGGAATTACGCGAACCGCAGTTGTTTTTTTGTTAATCATACCGATAGCCATTTCATCGGCAATCATTCCCGCAATGGTGCTTGAAGGAGTGTCGCCCGGGATTGCAATCATATCAAGCCCTACAGAACATACGCAGGTCATTGCTTCAAGTTTGTCAAAAGTTAAGTAGCCGTTTGTTGCGGCTTCAATCATTCCTGCATCTTCCGACACAGGGATGAAAGCTCCCGAAAGTCCGCCTACATGTGAACTTGCCATAATTCCGCCTTTTTTTACCGCGTCATTAAGCATTGCAAGTGCAGCGGTTGTTCCGTGAGCGCCTGCGTGTTCAAGACCCATTGCCTGAAAAATTCCCGCAACGCTGTCGCCTTCGGCAGGTGTCGGAGCCAGAGAAAGGTCGATGATTCCAAACGGAATGTCAAGTTTTTTTGCTAATTTTCTGCCTACAAGTTCGCCTGTTGATGTGATTTTGTAAGCGATTTGTTTAATTTTGTTTGCAATTTCCGAGAGATTTGCGTCTTTCGGCATTGATTCTATTGCCGCTCTGACCACACCCGGTCCCGAAACTCCTACGTTAAGCGCGCATTCGGGTTCGCCCATACCGCAAAAAGCGCCTGCCATAAACGGGTTATCGCTTGCAGAGTTACAAAAACAAACGAGTTTTGCCGCTCCGATTCCGTCGCGGTCTTTTGTTAGTTCTGCGGCTTTTTTAATCGTATCTGCCATTGTCAAAACCGCGTCCATATTTATTCCCGCTTTAGAAGTTGCAAGGTTAATTGATGAACAGAGTCTTTCTGTTTGCGCTAATGCTTCGGGAATACTTTCGATTAAGAGTTTGTCACCTTTTGTGCAGCCTTTTTCAACTAACGCCGAAAACCCGCCGATAAAGTTTACACCGACTTCTTTTGCGGCTTTATCAAGTGTTTTTGCGATTTTTACGTAATCGGGATTTTTGCACGCTTCGCCGATTAAGGAGATAGGTGTTACCGAAATCCGTTTGTTGATAATCGGAATTGAATAATCGTTTTCAAGTTCATTTGCGTATTCGACGAGGTTTTTTGCATAGTGTTTAATTTTGTTATAGATGTTTTCGCAAACCACATCAATATCGCTATCCATACAATCTCTGAGGCTCAGGGCTAAGGTTACAGTCCTGATATCAAGGTTGTACAGTTTAATCATATTAATTGTTTCTAAAATAAAATTTTCGTTAATTTGTTCCAAAATTCAACCCGAACATTCTTGAAATGTTCTTTGCCTTTACTCTTACTTTAAGTTCTACACGACGGCTTTTTGTATAATCTTCGTGCCCGTCAGCCGTAAGGACGGGTTCTGCAAAACTTTTGCCTTCTACAACGATCATTTTCGTGAGTTTTTCGTTGTATTCTTTATTATAAGGGGTTTTGAACATATATTGTTCGACAGCGTTTGCACGTAAAAGGCTTAATTCCATATTTTTGGCAAACTGGTCTGTTTCCGAAGTCAAGCCTTTGAACATTTGAGAATCCGTATGTCCTTGAACAATAATGTTTACGATATTTTCATATAGCGACGGATTCGTAAAAATTGTTTCCAGATAGATTGGAACGAACTTGTCCAGATAAGCCTTACCTTTTGGTGAAAGTGTGTAACTTCCTACATCAAAAAGTTCAAGTTCGGAAATTTTTACGTTACCCGTAAGTTTATCAACTTCTGCATCAATGTTTGCTTCCTGAAGTTTTTCAGCCATTTGTTCGGAAGCCTTCATCTGGTTTTGCTGTAATTCGACGGTTTCCTGAGTAAAGCCTGTCATGGCAAGCACGAACAGTGTCATGAAAATAATTGCCAAACCTAACATAAGGTCGGACATTGTTGTCCAGAATACGTTGTTGCCTTCGCCTCCGCTTCCGCCGTGACCTGATTTTCCCGCTCTAATACCCAAGTCTTTTCTCCATTAAAATAAATCGTCTACCGCATCGGATTTGCTTGCCTTAGCAACTTCCTTCATTTGTTTGTTCATTAAATTCATACCGAAAATTAGGTTTTCGAGGTATGGAACAAGGTTACCCGCAATGCCCGAATTGAGAGCGACTTTAAAGTCGTTAGGCATACCTGCAATGAGGTGTTGTAGGGCATTGTTTTGAATTTTTGTTTCTTTGAGAAGTTCCAAAAGGAATTTTTCGGAAGAAATGTTGTCGAATAGTTTTCCCATAACATCAGTAACACGCGCAAGAGGAATTGCACAGCAAATCTGATATGCGAATTTTTCAAACACGATGAAAATCAAAGATGAACATAACGCGAATACGGATACAAGCGCCGCAATCTGCATGGAACTCATAAGGTTTGCAACGGACGCAATGGTTGCTTCCTGGCTGGAAAAGTCGATTTTACCGAATGCGATAGCGATGTTTAAGAAGGTAAACAACGGTCCCAAACCTGTCAGAATTGTAGGCCACGAATCCATGAGTTTATGGTTGTACTTTGATGTCACAAGAGTTTCATCGTTAAAGAAGTATGCAGGGTCAACTGTTGTTTGAATATTCTGAACTGTTGAGGAAACTTCTTTATATGTAAGACTGTTGTTTTCCCCTTTGAGAGCTACGGATTCCGAAAATACGAGAGTATTTTTGAATTCCAACCAACTCGCTGACACGTAAGGGTTAAGCTGCATCCATTCGTCGATTTCTTTGAACCGATAATTCAGGTCGCTTTTTTTAAAGTTTCTGATAAATCCGAATAAAAAATTAAGATTTTTCTTTACCTGATTGTACTTAACGGTACAATATATCATAGAAGATATAAAAGTTGTAATTACAACCAAAATAGGCGGGTCGCTTAATATGTGTCCTATATTCATACAGTTCTCTCCATTCTATCAGAATTCTAACATATTTAATAATGAAGTGCAAAAGTTTACATAATGTAAAAGCAAATCTCATACGTTTGGAGGATATTTAAAAGAAGATGTTAAAGAAAAATTTCATGCTGTCGTAAATATGAATATATGATACAGGAACTTAAAAGTTCTTGTATTACCTCCCCAAGTCTGGTAGCCGTTCTTATCTAAGACGGCTTTTTTTTTGACCGCGAAGCGGTCTTCTATACACTGGAACGAAAAAGTAGAAGTCACTTAGCGCGGGAATGTCAAAGCGCAAAACCTTGGTAGGAGCGTTTAGCATGAAAATGCTTTTACGATTTTGAATAACACATTCGGTTTTTTGGGCTGAGACGTGCCAATATTCTGCAACGATTATTTATATGTTATAATGAACCTATGAGCGACAGTGATAAAAATTATGAAGATTTTATTTCGACCGTAAGCCACGAACTGCGTACGCCTTTGACTTCTATCAGAGGGTTTTCACAAACTATGCTGGCTTCGTGGGACAAGCTTGATGATGAAAGCAAAAAAAAGTTTCTGAAAATTATTGAAGAACAATCTAACCGTTTGATTAATCTTGTTGAAAATATGCTTTCCGTCACAAAATTGCAGTCTGAAAAAGAAATGCTTATATATAAAGAAACCGATGTCGCACCGACCGTTAATACGGTTGTATCTATTGTTAAAAACCAGTACAAAACAAGAACTTTTGAAGTGGATATAAATCCGAAAACGCCGACTATTCTCGTTGACAGAGACAAATTTATGCAGATTATGACAAATTTAATCGAAAATGCCGCCAAGTATTCCGACGAAAATTCTACGGTGAAAATTAAATCTGGGTTCTGTAAGGACTGCGAATTTGTTTCCATAAAAATTTCCGATAAAGGTGTTGGAATAGACGAAGAAGATTACGAAAAAATATTCACAAAATTTTCGAGAATCGACAATCCTCTGACAAGAAAAGTTCAGGGCAGCGGTTTGGGGCTATATATTACAAAAAATCTTGTTGAAAAAATGCACGGTAAAATCTCCGTAGAATCTCATGACGGTGAAACTACTTTTGATGTTTTGCTTCCTGTTTGCAATTTAGAAACTCAGGCGAGGACAAAATGCAGACAGTAACATTGATTATTGACAAAAGACGTGAACTTTCCGTTAAATATAAAAAATTACTCGAAAACCAATACTCTGACGTTTTTATTTCAAAAAACCTGATTTCCGCAATGAAAATTATTCAGGACAAAGAACCCGATTTGATAATAATTTCCGACACAATTGACAGGGATTTGTCTGACTATTGCCGACAAATCCGTGCACTTACGTACAATATGCGCCCGATTATTATTGCGCTTTCCAAATCTGCGGAACTCGAGGACAAATTAAAAGTTCTTGAAAGCGGTGCTGATGATTTTATCAGCGAACCCGTTAATTCCGAAGAATTTGTTATGCGTGTGAAAGCGCACTTGAGAAGGGAATTTGAGTCAAACCTTGATTTGAAAAAAATGCTTCCGAATGCCTCATACTCAATGCGTGCCTTGAAACGTGCACTTAATTCCGGTGAAGAATGGGGTTGTCTGTATATTACTGTAGAAAACTTTTTTAGTTACCGTGAAACGTATACAAAACTGGCATCCGACAAACTATTACAAACATACACCGCTATAATCACGTCTACTCTCAGTGAAAATGATTATCTCGGTTCTCTTTCGGAAAATGAATTCTTGATAATTACTGACAGTATTAAAGCCGAAAAAATTGCGAATTTTTTGACTTTTGCATTTGATACAGTTGTGCAAAAATTTTATTCTCAACAGGACGCAAAACGCGGTTATATGATTATGCAGGGTGATGAACGCGCGGGAAGACGCTCGGATTTTATGCATACTACAATCGGTGTTGTGACAAAAGGGTTAAATCATTACAATGACTCACAAGAACTTTTTGCCGCATTAAAAAATATTCATGTAATTGCAAATTTACCTTCAAAATCAAATTATCTTATTGAGCGTGCAAAAATCTCCGCTGACAGCGCGGTTCTTGAAAAAATATTTAATAAAAAAATTGCAGTAATTGAAAAAGACGAAGCAATGACTCTTCTACTTTCTACTATTCTTGAAATGCAGGGTTATGAAGTTACTGTTAATGATAATTTTATTGAAACCGAAGAAGTGCCTGCCGTAATAATTCTTGACGCCGGAGATTCTTATGAGAAATCAGGACTTACACTATGCAAAGATATTAAGAATAATCCAAAATACAAAGATACAAAATTAATTATTACCTCAATTTTTCATGATAAAGAATTGGTGTTGGATTCAGGAGCGGACTTGTACCTTCCTAAACCTTTCGAAATCGCAAGTCTGGTTAAATGGATTGAGGTATTTATAAATGAATCAAACAGTTGAAAACCATTAAAAAATAGTATATAATTATTGCATAAGCGGATGAACCGCAGTAAAGTTTAATTGGAAAATTTGGAGGAAACTATGAAAACCATTGATATGACTGTATTTTCGGGGGGGGGGGGGCAACTGAGTTGCAGCACCCTGACACTAAAAAGCGATGAGGCAC
>CAOJDT010000075.1 GCA_948433295.1 uncultured bacterium | reverse complement strand
CGTTCGGTGCCATCGTTTGACGGTAATGTAAAGAAAAACGGACATGGAATCGGAATGTCACAACACGGAGCCAATAATCTTGCAAAACAAGGTTACAATGCATATCAAATTTTAAACTACTTTTATAAAAACATAAAATTCGCCAGAGCGAACGCTACAGCTATGAAATAGTCCGCTTATGTGCCCGTTGTCACAGGATTTTTCGTTAAGAATACTGCCGAATCCCTTGTATAATCACAAAATTATGTAAACAAATCACTCAAACCCCTTGTCAAAAACGAATAACGTGTTATAATAAATCTGTCGAAGTACTGAGCATGCGGGAGAAAATGGTTTCTTACGCCGTTTGCTAATAAGAAGGAGGTTCGTAATGAACAAAGAAGAATTGGTAAAAGAAGTATCAAAAAAAGCTAAAGTTTCTCAAAAAGCTACTGCTGATGTAATCGCAGCTGTATTAGAAACTATTGAAAAAACAGTTTCTAAAGGTAAAAAAGTTACTTTGGTAGGCTTCGGTACATTTGAAGCAAGAAAAAGAGCTGCAAGAACAGGTCGCAACCCTCAAACAGGTGCAGAATTGAAAATCGCTGCAAAAACAGTTCCGGCATTCTCAGCAGGTAAAAAATTCAAAGAACTCGTAAAATAGTTCTTGAAAAGATATAAAAAAAGAGTCCGATTATAAATCGGGCTTTTTTTTATACAAAGATATTAAGATATGTAAAAGATATATTGAATATATGTTATATATATTTAATGAAGTGGCATAGGAATAATATAACCATTTTCTTTATTTTCTCCTACACACTAACCTTTTACAAATTGAGTCGTCTTCGGACGGCTTTTTTCTGTATATAAGGCGAAACGGGCATACAGTCAAAGCCGCCCGCCCATTTCTAAAATTTTTGTAATGAAATTGATAAAATAAGATTATATTAGGTGGAAGAAGTTTGTATTTTTGAAATATTAATAAATATTTATATAATCTTATTATATAGTTCATTATCACATTAAATAATTTGATTATCAAGTATAGTGTAAAAAATGTTACAATTTTTATAATTATATGTAAATAGAGTGTGTGGAAAGGTTATATGGATAAAACGCCAAAAGAACTAGTCGATGAATTGAGAGAATTTATTAAATATAAAGCCTCATTAAAAGGTATGACTTTAACTCAATTATTGGCGAAAGTATCAGAAGTTTACCCGGCAAGAAAGCCCGATGTAAATAATTACTCGGGCAAAATCAGACGCGGAACTCTATCCATTATGGAATTTTTTGAAATTTGTGACATTTTAGGTTTGAAATTTAAATTTGCAGACGAAGATTAATACATTCTGACTAATCTTTTAACTTCATTAAGGACTTTTTGGGCTTCAACGCGTGCGCGTTTTGAACCGTCGTTTAAGATGTCCTTAACCTCGTCGATATGAGATTCGTAGTAGCGTCTTTTTTCGCGGATTTCAGCGAATCTTTCGTTAATTACTGCACCAAGTTGGCGTTTGCAATCTGCGCATCCGCGTTCACCTTTTTCGCATTCGCAACGAATTTGCGCTATTTGTTCTTCATTACCGAATATTTGCCAGTATTTGAACGCAACTTCGCATTCGTCAGGGTGTCCTAAGTCTGTTTTTCTCAAGCGGCTTCTGTCAGTAATTGCTGTCATAATTTTCTTTGCGGTAATTTCTTCCGTATCGGAAATTTTTATATCATTTTGGAATGACTTACCCATTTTGTTTCCGTCAAGTCCGCAAATTAAAGAGCAATGATTCAATATAGGTTTAGGTTCGTTGAAGAATTCTTCTTTATATAAATTATTAAATCTTCTTGCGATATCGCGTGTAATTTCGATGTGTGCTACCTGATCGATTCCGACAGGAACGTGGGTTGCGTTCATCATCATGATATCCGCACTCATAAGAACAGGGTAGCCCATCAATCCATAACTTATCTGTGAATTTTGACCTTCTTTGCTGCGTAAAATTTTAGCCATATCTTTTAAGGTCGGGTCACGTTCAACCCAGTTTTGCGGAGTAACCATTCCAAGATAAATGTTTAACTCAGCGATTTCAGGAACAAGCGATTGCACATAAATAGTAGAAATTTCAGGGTCGATTCCCGAAGCCAACCAATCGATTGCAACGTCAATTACGTCATTTTTAAGATTTTCGGTTTTGTCATATTTTGTTGTAAGAGCGTGCCAATCAGCTACGAAGAAAAAGCTTTCGTATTTGTGTTGTAATTCAACCCAGTTTTGAATTACGCCTAAATAATGTCCCAGGTGTAATTTTCCTGTCGGGCGCATTCCCGAAACGATTCTTTCTTTCATAACTCATTGTCCTCTCTAATTCATTTTTTAAGTTACGATACTATTATATTATGAAAAAAACTTTTGTTGAATATTTCGAAAAAAATGTTATAATAAATCGTATGAAGAGATTATTATTAATTCTGTTAATCGGAATGTTGAGCTTTTATAACGGAAGTATTGCAGCAGAAGAAGAAAATGAGCCGGCTATAGAAGATGTTCAACTTGAGCTTAGAAGTTTTGATGTGGTGGAAGTTCCTGCAGGAACATTTATTCCCGTTGTCAGTGCGCAGGAAATTTCAACCCAATACTGTCCTGTAGGTTACAAGGTTCGTTTTACTTCGACAAACGATTTGTTTATGCACGAAGCGAACATTTTGCCTGAAAATTCCGAATTTTACGGATATGTAGAACAGATTCACGAGCCTGTTGTAGGCACTCACGCTTCTATGATAATTAAAATTGTGAAAGTTGTTTTGCCTGACGGATTTGAAATGCCTCTGAAAGGTTATATTTATACTCCGAATAATAATCTTATAGGCGGTGGCATCTCAGAACCCGCATCGTGGGTAAAAATGCCGCATTACCAATCCAGATTTAAAAACGGTATTACCCTTCAAATTCGTCCGGGTAGAGATAGAAAGATGGGTGAGCACACCACTATTACTTCAGGTGAAAATAGAATCATTATCCTGTCGGATTCGGCATGGATTACCCATACCTTAACAAATTGACAAATACAAAATAAGAAATAAAATATTATTATCGGATAATGTGTAATTGTCTAAGGAAGGATTATTTAATCATGAAGAGAAATATAACTTTATTGATAACCGCGTTTATCGTGTCTTGTACTGCGGTGTCCGCCGCGGGCAATTATAATTATACGCAGAATTCTCAAGGGCAGGCTCCACAACAGCCGACTTATTACGCACAGCCGAAAGCGACGCCGAATAACGGTCCTCTTCGCGGAAGTGTCGTAACTGTTCCTGCGGGAGAAAAGATTCCTGCGCTTGTAACAATGCCTTTGAGTTCGGCAAATCTTACTCTGGGACAAACCGTTACTGCGGCTTTGGGGTGTGATTATTATTATAATAACAATCTCATTGCTCCTGCGGGAAGTTCTATTACGGGTACCGTACTTGCGGTATCTAAAGCCAAACGCGGAAGCATGAACGGAAGTCTTATGCTGAGATTCACACAAATTGTGACTCCGTACGGAATTCAGGTTCCTATTTCTGCCGTAATAAAAACCGATGACAACAGCGGAAAACTTATCGGCGGAACAAAGGCAGATGTTGCAAAAGATTATGCAAAAGATGTTACTGTGGGTGCAGGTGCCGGCGCTGTTTCAGGTGTTGTGTTCGGTGCGCTGGCAGGCGGAGATGTCGGACGCGGTGCGGCTCTCGGTACCGCAGTCGGTGCAGGCGGCGGACTTATTAAATCAGTATGGGATAAAGGCGAAGATGTCGAAATTCCCGTAAATTCAAATATCGAATTGGTTCTTACCCAGCCGATTACAGTTAACCCTGCAATTTATAATTCAAATTACTAGACGGTTAGCCGATAATATTATTTTAAAGTTTTAATTATATTTATAATGAAAACAGATTAGGGAAAAGGGTTGTAGATAGGTACATAAAATGTCAATTACAGATAAATACAACAACAGCTTATTAGAAGATGAGTCATCAAACGAAAGTTCGGGTTACACTACACCCGCGGTTTTACGTGAAGATAAAGAGGGATTAACCTTAAAAAAATCCTTCTGGATTTCTTTCTTTCTTCATCCGTCGGTAGTGGGTGCAGCATGGCTTATTACGGTTATTCTTGCGTTTCTCGGATTTAATATGCACCTTTTTGATAAGCCGAAACCTAAGATGAACGATATTGAATTTGTTCTGGTTGATAAAGAAGATACTCCTATCAATAAAAATACACCGTATCGTGCGGACAGAAATTCCCGTGCGGGCGGGCATCACGATCCTACAAGAAAAGTTTCAATGCCATCGGCACCTGCAGGTCCGATTGCAAAACCGAGCGCTCCGTCACAGAGCGCAAAACCTGCCGCTCAGGCAAAATCGACTCCGAAACCGCAGGCTAAACCTGTTCAAAAACAGGCCCCGGCAAAAAATCCTTTGCAGAATTTAATGCCAAAACCTGTACAGAAACCTGCGCCTCAGCCTCAGCAAACACCTGCACCTCAGGCGCCGAAAGCTGTAGCTCCCGCAAAACCTAATCCGCCGACAGCGCGACCTTCAATAAAACCGCCTAATACTCCGAAACCTGTTGCAAAACCTTCTTCAGCGTTTCAGGTTCCCGTTCCTAAAGGCGGAACAACAGGCGGTCACTACGCCACAGGTCCGATAAGCGGTTCCGGTAAACTTGCAAACGGCGGTGCTTCCGGTGGTTCAGGAAGCAGTTCGGGCGGAAAATACACTCCTGCACCGGTTCTTGCACCTACAGGCGGCGGCTCGTCTTCTTCGGGTTCAAAACTCGCTAAAGGCACCGGCACAGGTGGCGGAGGTACAGGCGGCTACGGAAATCCTGGACCTGGAAATCCTAATGGCAGACCTGGTATCGACGCTATACGTGAACCTGATTTCGGACCATATATGAGAGAACTTCAACGCCGTATTAAAATGAACTGGAATCCGCCGAAAGGTAACGAAAGCAAACGCGTGGTTCTGTTATTTAAAATCGCTAAAGACGGAAGACTTCTTTCTTGCAGCGTTTTCAAATCATCAGGATTGCCGAGTGCTGATAACGCGGCGATTAGCGCAGTAAAACTTACCGCTCCGTTCAAACCGCTGCCTGCCGAGTTCAAAGGTCAAAGCATTGATATTCAGTTTACGTTTGACTACAACGTATTCGGAGCAACGGGTTACTAGAAAAGACGCGTCGCAGGCGCGGAACAAAATAAGAAAAACAACGTAATTATAAGATAAAGAGGATTAAATTATGGAACTTTTATTACACTCAATTAAATTGGATTGGCCGGTATTATTACCTATTCTGGTTTGTTCGATTTTAGTCGTTATGGTTGTATTGAACAGAGCATCTGTATACAAAAGAAACAAGAGAGATGTTGTTCTTTTCATCCCTAAACTTCAAAAAGAATTGGCTAAAAACAATCTTCAAGGCGCACAAAACTTAGCAATTCAATGCGGCGGGGTTATCGGTGAAGTTACCGAAGAGGCTGTTAGAATTCTTTCTGAACAAAAAAGCGGATTTTCCCGTTCATTTGACATTGCTGCAGCGCTTGCTACAAGAAAATTGGAAAGCCACCTTACAGTTCTCGGTACAATCGGTGGTGTTGCTCCGTTCTTAGGTTTGTTTGGTACGGTTGTTCGTATTCTTTATACATTCCAGGATTTGGCAACTCAAGGTAACCAATCTGCCGCTGTTGCGATGGGTATCGGTTCTGCGTTGATTGCGACCGCTTTCGGTCTTGGCGTTGCGATTGTTGCGGTAGTTTTCTACAACTCTTTCCAATCTATCGTAAAACGTTTTGAAGACGATTTCCAATTAATCAAATTGTTATTCTTAAGCTTTGTAGACTCTGAAGGTTCTTCTTCAAACCAGTCAACTTCTACAAATCTTTCTATGTAATATGTGAGGAAACACAAAAATGGCAATGAGTTCAAAAAAAGGTAAAATGTTTACCGAAATAAATATCACACCGTTGACAGATATCTTTCTCGTTCTGTTAATCATTATGATGGTAGTTGCACCTACTTTCCAGTCAATGGATAACGCGATTTCTATCCCTGAGATTAACAGCGGGGTCGCAATCGAACAGAAAAATGCTACGGTTTCGATTACGAAAGAAGGTCTCGTTTATATTAACGGCAAAGAAATTAATGCAGATTCATTATCTGATGAACTCGCTGCTTTAAAACCCTCTTTAGAAAAGCCTGAGGTTGTTGTAAAGGCTGATGAAAAGGTTAAAAGTTCTGAAATTATGAAAGTGATGAATGCGGCTCAGGACGCTGAGTATAAAAAACTTATCGTTGCAGGCGAGCCGCTTTCCAAAAAAGAACAAAAAGATTTACAAAAACAAAATGATAAGCAGGGAGCATAACAATGCGCGATACATTTAATGAAATTAACATAACACCTTTGACAGATATTTTCTTAGTACTGTTGATTATAATGATGGTAATCGCACCTCTTTTAGACCAGCAGGGGTTAAACCTTACTGTTCCCGAAAATGTTGCGGAAGAACAGGTTCAGAAAGATACAAAAATTCTTACCGTTAATGTTTCAGCCGACGACAAATATTATATTGACGGCGAAGAAGTTCCTGCTGATTCTCTTGAAGCCGCTATCAAATCAAAAGCCGTTGATTTTCCTGACGGTATGATGATTGAATCTGACGGAGATGCTACTCACGGTGCTGTCGTAAAACTTATGGACAGCGCAAGAAATTCGGGTGTAACAAGTATTTCTGTGAGCGAAGTCTAAAGATTCATTCCGTAAGGATTCATCTTGAAAGGTTGTCCCGGTTTATAATTTTTTGAGACATAATCGTAGGCTTTGTCAACATTTTCGTTAAATATGTTTGCGATTTTTGGCATAAATTTATTGTAGCAGTTTACTCTCAAAAGTCCGAAAATAACTTGTACTTCATTTGCTTCAAGAACTTTAAAATTATTTTTTTCAAATGGTAAATCAGGTGATTCAAACAGTGATGTCTTTATTGTTTTTTGTATTGTTTTACACATATCGACTGTTTCTTTATCAAGTTTTGAAAAATCCATTTTCGAAATTTCTCTGTTAACGTTTAAAAGCGCAAGAAAATATGTGTTTGCCATAAGTGTACTCCCACCCGGGCGGCTGTCTACAAATTGTCGTGTGTAAATATTCAGAAGCGGATTTTTGAAATTATTTTCTGCGTTATTAGGGTCGCATTTTACTATAAAATCGTCTTCTTTAAGATTTATTCCTTCTTTTTTGCTCCATTCCACCATTCTTTTTACAAAGTTTTTGGGTGCTACGAGGAAATTGTAGGTGATAGTTTGTTCTTCCTTAACCTTTTTCCAAGCGTAGGTCATATTTTTGGAGAACGATTTTTTTGCCCATTCGTTTTCGCCCCAGAATTTTTTCATAGTGAGGCTTTCTTGTTTTGTGAATTGCATTGGATTTTCCAGTTTTGATAAATCAAAAGTCTTTACACCGTATCGTTTCATATACGAACTAAGTGCGTTTTTAATCCTGTCTGCGCCGAAAACATACCAGGCTTTAGTGGTGACACGTTTCATAATCTCAGCGCGTTCGGGATTTTCTTCGTAAAATTTTCGTTGGCGTTCCGAAAGGTTATACACAGCCTCGGGATTTTTTTCGTAATATCTGAGCAAGCCTTCGGAAATATGTTTTTTATGTTCTTCCGAAAGAGGTCCGCGTTTGATAAATACGGGTTCGCCTGTGGCTTCCTGAGCTTTTCTGTCCAATGACGCAAGCCGTTTTTCCGACATTTCTTTTGTAAGTCGTGCATTATAATCAGGGTCGGAAAGCTTCAATATTTGCCCGTATGTGCCGTCAACTGTTGGAATATTCAATTTTTTTAATGTGTGATATAAATCTTTTCCGCCGGAGTATCTTTTCAAATCGTTCAGTGAAAATCCGTCTCCCCAGTAAAGTTTTAAAAGCTGTAATGACAAATCTTCCTCGTTATCAAAGTATTCCAATTTCCCGTTACGAAAGTCATCTATAAAGCTTCCTGCCTGAGTCTTGACTTCGTCGGAAGGTGTTACGTCTTTGAATTCAGGAAAATTTTTCTTTACTTCATTTAGCGAAAAACATTCTTTGAGGCTTTCGTAGAATTTCTTATGGATTGAAATCAAAGTCTCATGTGTTTTGTTGCCTTCTTCAAGAATCATTCCTGCCCATTCGCGGATTTGCGGCGGATAAACATCCGATTTTTTCTGTGCGAGTTTGTCCAAATTTTTTATGGTATCCGCAAGGTTAAGGCTGTATCCGCCCGTAAATGCAAGATATTGAGCCGTTGTCGGTACAGGTAATTGTTCTGTTGTTATTAAATTCGGGTTTTGTTTTTTATTAGTTAAGTTATTTTGTCGGGTTTGTATATTTATAAGTGAAATTCTGTCTATTTTCATAAAAAATCCTTCCGAATATAGTAAAACATGTAAATAAAAAATTTGCGTTTTTATAAAAAATGTTTTATTTTCGTCCGATTTCTTGTGAAGACTTGTATGAATAAAAAAAACAGGCATAAAGCCTGTTTTTTACTTGATGTCTTTTGCAATAACGTCAGTTATGTCATCGCCGCCGAAATATACCACGTTTGATGGAAATACCAAATCATAATTAAGTTTTCGAGCTTTTTCGATTACCGTTGAGCGAATGTTTTTGTCAATATCCGTCATTTTTTTGTTGTATTCGGTATCGAGCGCGATTTTTTGTGAATTAATCTGATTTCTGTATTTGTCTTCTATTGCGGAAATTTTTGCGGGGTCAGTTTCTTTTGCAAGTTCGGCTTTAGCCTTATCGAGAGTTGCTTGAATTTCTTTGACTTTCTTTTCCTGTTCGCTTTTAAGGTTTTTCACTGCGGAAGAGTTTGTCACAATTCGCGAAATATCAACGACCGCAACCCTTGGTGTAGTATCTGAGATTGCTTTGTTATTTATAGAATAACCGAGCGCGAAAGATAATGCAATAATTACCGCGATATAGATATTTTTCTTCATATAAATCCTTTCTCTTACAAATATAATTTATTTCTTAATAATGAATTTTGTAATTCGACAGTTGACGGAGATTTTGCGGATT
>CAOJDT010000074.1 GCA_948433295.1 uncultured bacterium | reverse complement strand
TCAATAGAATTTTTACCTTGTTTCGTTATCCACTCACAGGTAACTTTTTTTAATTCAGAATCTAGAATTTCGGGTAAAATTGAATTTAACATAATTGCTCTCACATAATCAGGCAGAGATAATCTTAATAATTTTGCTTTTTTTTCTAGTGTTTTTTTTAAATCATTCGGGATTCTCATGCTAAATTGTTCAGTATTTGAAAGCATATTATTTTTTATAAAATTTACAAGTTTTTTATACATATTAAACTCCTATTATATATACTGTTAGTATATCAAATTTATAAGTATTGTCAACAATAAAAAGGTAAACATGAAAACAATATATATTGAAAACATATAAACATATAACAAGGTTAATTATTTAAAAATTAATTTTGGACTAGGTCTCTGGTGAAGAGAGAATTTTAATAAAAATAAGCATTAAAAAGCAGAGAATTTTTGTAAAATAAATTCTCTGTTTAATTTTTGTTTTATAAAGTCCGCAATTAGCGGACTTTCAACGCTTTCAAAATGGTCTTATTACTCTTTTGTGGACTAAAAACTGGAGACGAGGGGAGTCGAACCCCTGTCCAAAATGGATCTTGACAAACGTCTACGGGTGTAGATTTTTATTCGCTCAACTGATTCAGGAAAAAATCATTACCTTTTAAATCAGCCCTAGGTTTTATTTTAAGGAAACTCTAAACCTTTAACGGTTATCTTGATGCGTCTACCGTCATCAACGCACTGCGTCTTGCATGATTGACCCTAATTATCGGCAAGCTGGACAATTAGAGTAGCTAAATAGCGACTACGCTGCTAAAGCTTGTGCTCTAGAGAAGTCTGCTTTTACAACATTGTTAGCATTTAATTTAGTTTGCTCGTTGATAACCGGGAACAGCGCCCGGACTCGCAATTCATCTCAACCGAACATCCTGTCTAATCCAAAACGTCCCCATAAATTCAGTTTTTAAAGTACTGTTCTTACATTATAACCGTTTCTTACTAAATTTCAAGCCCTTAGACAAAATTAATCTATCAGTAACCTGTCAAGGCAGGCGCTTTGTGAATATTGCCATTCGCGGAAGGTTACGCGGCGCACGGTGAAGCCGCAGCGTTCAATTATTGCCTGTTTTTTCATATTTGAAACAGATTGTTTTACATTATCTTCAACACCGTCAACTTCAATTACAAGTTGGTTATCTACCAGCAAATCAGCATTCAGTCCTGCAATTTCCACGCCTGCTTTTACAGAGTGTCCTAGGGTTCGGATTTGGTTGGCAATTTCGCGTTCAAGACTGTTTTTGTAGATGTTTTCGTCTATCCGGCAATTTTTAAGGGCTTCGCGTTTGTTGTTGTACTCTTCAACGTAGGCGAGGTAATCCCTGAACATACCTTCCTGCAATTCTTTCGGGTCTTTTGAGACGAAGTTTATAACCTTGTTTCTTGCGCGGCTGATTGCAACGTTAAAGAGGTTTGGTTTTTGAAGGAAGGTAAGGCTTTGCGGGAAGCTGTTATTTGCAAAAGCCCATGACATAAGGATTATGTCGCGTTCATCACCCTGGAATGTGTGTGCAGTACCGATTTCTATCTGATGTTTTTTCATCATGTGGTCTGAGATTACCTTTGAGACAGAAACTTTTAACTGTTCGACCTGCGCTCTGAACGGCGATATTATGCCGACGGAAACGGGTTTATCGGGATTTTTTCGTTCATCTTCCACGATAATATCGTAGAGGCGTTTTACGAGAACCTCGATTTCAGGGAGGTTCCTTGTTGCATCAAAATCCACTTTGCCGTCGGGGACGACAACGGTTTCAAGGACGAAATCTTCGTCAGTATCTTTTTTCATAACGCGCATTCTGCCGCCATAAAATTCGCGGTTGGAGAATTCAATAATCGGCGGAAGGCTTCTGAAATGTTCGTCGAGCATTACGGAATTCATAGAGTAGTAATCAGCGAGGTCGAACATTGAATTTGTTCTGAAACGCCACATTAACTGATATTTTTCAGGAATACCGTATTGCGAAAGGAAGGATTGTTCTTTGGCTTTTTCTAGGAACGAGAGGTGCGGCAATTGCTTGTCATCGCCTACGATTACGGCTTTTTTCGCGCGGTAAAGTATCGGGAAGCAGCTTGCAATATCGCATTGTGAGGCTTCGTCGATAATCGCGACGTCAAAAAGTCCCGGTTTCAGAGGAAGCGAGCCTGAGATTGCAAAAGTTGTTACACACCAGCAAGGAAAAGCTTCGAGTATTGGTTTAAAATCTTCGGTTTCCATAATGTGGCTTTGCTGGCGTTTTTTTGTGGAAACGAGCGAGAGCGCGTGAACCTTCAGGCGCTGGCATTTTATCTGGTCGCGCAGAATACCTTTGAGGGCTTCGCGGCGGCGGTTTTTGAGAATATTAATCGCGAGCGGTTTTTGTTTTTTCTTTAATTGCTTAATCTGTTCGGTCAAAACGTGAAGATTGCCTGTTTTTTGAATATCCGCTTCTATTTTACGCATATTGTAAATCATACCTGCGACTTCGAGTTCCTGTTTTAATCGAGTCAGGCTTTCGAAAGTTACGTCAAATGATTTGAGTTTAAGGATTTTTTTAAGACTGTTTACCGCTCCGTAGTTTGCAATATTTGCAAAAAATCCTGTTTTTTCCATGTTGTGTTCAAGCGCTTTAATAATCGTCGAAATCGCATCAAGTTCAGGCTTTTTGAGTGAAACTTTTATAAACTGCATATCTCCTGTGGATTTTTCCTGCAATTCGGTTTCTGCCGAGAGTCTGCGCCATTCGTTTTCGAGTTTGATAATTTTTTCGCACTTGTTTTCGCTGTCGTGGAGAATGTCAATATGGTTTTTCATATCGTCCACGCCGACGAAAAGACTGTCTTCAAAGTCGCTGTCAATATCGACTTTACCCGAAAGCAAATCTTGAAGCTGGTAGCTCAATTGTCTTTGATAATTCAGTCTTCCTGCACGTAATGCAAGGAAAGGTGCGCCAAGTTCGTTTAAGCGGTCTGCAACGACGTCGACTGCCTTATCCATTCTTGAAGCAACAAGAACGGTTTTACCATTTGCGATTAAGTGGGCAACGAGGTTTACGATTGTCTGCGACTTACCTGTTCCCGGAGGGCCCTGAACCGCGATAAACTTGTTGTTTTCAATATTTTTTATAACTTTTTCCTGCGAATCGCTTAGAGAAAGCGGGGTTACGGGATAAAAGTCTTTAATTTCTTTCATTTCTTTAATCGGAACGCTTTTTTCTTTAGAGAGCGCAAATTCTTCGTTCACGATATTAAGAGCTGTTTCTCTGTAAATTCCGCTCGGTTTTTCTGCAATCTGGGTTAACTCGTGGAGCACGCCTGCCGTAACTGTCGGACGTTTGGTGAGAATTATTGCACACTGGCGGGTGAGCGAAAGTTTTTCGAGTTTTGTAACCTGTTTTTGCTTGGTTTCTTCTTCCTCGATAACTTCATCAACATTTTCTGCCGTAATTTTTTCGTTATAAAAATCTTTTGAAATGTTATCCTCATCCACGTCATCTTTGTGGTCAAGCGAAATATCAATATCAGGAATGATTGATTTTAAAGTTGTGAGGAAAATATTCATTTTCTCATCGGTAATCGGAAGCGTCGGAACAACATCAAGAAGCCCTTCGAGCAAAGATTCGACCTCGTCATCGTCGTCGCTTTTTTTCATCAAAGCCGTGAGTGCGCCCGTGTTCAGCGATAAAACTTCCTCCTGCGGAATACAGTTAATATTCACGCCGTTTCTTTCCAAATGGCAGCCCATATATAAAAGCGGGGTCAGAAATTCGTTTTGTTTTCTGGTTTTTGAACTTTTACCCACGAGGAAAAGATATCCGTAAATTAAATACTTATCCTTCTGGTCGCGGTCGGACTGTATCATAAGCTCGGTAAGCTTGCTGTCACTTCCGTCAAGTCGCAGAAATTCATCCCATTTCGTAAAAAGTTCTTCTTCGCCTTTTAGGAAAATCCATTTGTTATCCTTGTCGCCTTTAAGGTTTCTGAACGTGGAACTTTTAACTTCTTCCCTCACGCAGTCGTGAAGATACTGGCTTAATTTCTTGATAAAACTGTTATTAAATGCCGAATTTATTGCTTTAGATGCTTCCTGTAACATGCCGTGACCTTATCCTTCCATTTTCTCTTATTTTACGTTAAAATAGGCAATATGAACATCATCAATATAAAGGATACTTTTGTTGAAAGAAAATAATAATAATAACGACAATGCGATTCCACATCAAGTGCGGAATGACCTTGTTTTCAATTTTTGTCATTGCGGGCTTGACCCGCAATCGCACAATCGTGAGATATATCATAATTTATATTATGTAGGCGGAGTTGTCCGCGACGAACTTTTAGGGCTTGAAAGCATCGATGTTGATGTGGTTTACGAGGGGAATGCGATTGCCTTCGGGCGTTCGCTTCCGAACGCGGAAGTTATTCAGATTAATGAGCCGTTCGGTACGGTAAGGGTTAAAATCAACGGCCGCGAAATTGATATTGCCTCCACGCGTGAGGAGGTTTACGAACGAAAAGGGCACCTGCCGACAGTTACAAAAATCGGTTGCACGCTTAAAGATGATGTAAAACGTCGCGATTTTACAATTAACGCGCTTTACAAATCCGTGGCAACTGGTGAAATTATCGATTACACAGGCGGGCTTGAAGATTTGAAAACAAAAAAACTCCGCGTACTCCACGATGAAAGCTTTATTGATGATCCTACGAGAATTTTGCGTGCACTTAAATTCTCCGTGCGGTTTGGTTTTACGCTTGACGCACATACGAAAAATCTTCAGGATGAATATTTAAAAAATATCAATTACGATATGTGTTACAAGCGTATAAAAAAAGAATTAATTGAAACTTTCAATCTCAATTCATATAACGCGTTTGAGAAATTCATTAACGACGGGGTTTATAAACTGGTTACACCGTGTAACACAATCCTTCCGAGCGTTAATATTGAAAACCTGATTAGACGTCACTCCGTTGAACGACCGTGGCTTGTGTATGTCGGAGTTCTGAGGGATTTGTCGCGGCTTCCTCTGACAAAAACAGAACAGAAAATCCTCGACGACTTTAATGCAATCGGTGAACTTAAATCCGATTTTGAGATTTATAAGGCGTTTGAAAAAGCACAGCCTGAGACCGTACTTCTTTACGCGGTTTTGAAAAACGAAAATGCCGCACTCAAGTACCTTGACAAACTTTCAAAAATAAAAATTTCGATTAACGGAAAAGACCTGCAAGAACTGGGGCTTGCTCCGTCACCTAAGTATCAGGAGGTTTTCGACTACGTGCTTGTGCGAAAACTCGCCAATCCGGTCATGTCCCGTCAAGATGAACTCGAAATCGTGCGGCATTACCTTATTGACTAATTCCAACGCCCGTACACACTGTTTATAATCTTTTTATGATTAAAAGATTAATTATAATTTTAATGTTGTTTGTTGTGAATGCATCTGTATTTGCCGCTGAGAATTTACAATTTAACGGCTTTGTATCAGATAATGCGCGTGTACTTTCGGATGTTGTTGTACATCAGATTAATTCGTATCTTTACGATTTGCAGCAAAAGACAGGAACAGATATCGTGGTGGTTACGCTCAAAACCCTTGACGGAAAAGGGGTTGAAGAAACCGCTCTCAGTATCGGGCGGGATTACGGACTCGGTAAAACCGGAGAAAATAATGGCGCTGTTGTGCTTGTGGTTCCGCCCGAGAGAGTTATGCGGATAGAAATCGGTTACGGGCTTGAGGGTGCGATAAACGACGCAAAAGCAGGGAGAATAAGGGACGATTATATGCTTCCGTATTTCAGGGAGGGAGATTATCAATCGGGGATTTTTCAGGGAACTTATGCCCTTGCCGCAGAAATTGCAAAATATTATGATGTCAGTCTTGTCCCTGTTGATTTTCCAAGCGCTGTTCAGACAATTGATATTGCGGAAATTATTTTTATAATGCTGATTTTATTCCTCCTTTTCGGAGGCGGATTTTTTCCGTTTATCGGATTTGGCGGAGGGCGCGGGGGCGGCTTCGGCGGTTTTGGAGGCGGCGGAGGCTTCGGTGGCGGAGGTGCCTCGGGCAGATGGTAAAATTTGTACATAACATAAAAGGAGAACTTAAATGAAAAACATGGGTTGTATTATTTTAATCGGAATTCTTGTGATTCTTGTAATGGTCGCTTCGGCATTTTTCGGGGTTTATAACAGGCTTCAAACCATGGACGAGACCGTAAATTCGCAGTGGGCACAGGTTGAGAATCAATTACAACGTCGAAATGACTTGATTCCTAATCTTGTAAATACGGTAAAGGGCTATGCGGCTCATGAAAATGAAATTTTTACAAACATCGCGAATGCACGTGCAAAACTTTCGGGTGCAATGGGTTCAAATGATGTGAAAGCGGTTCAGGAAAGCACAAATCAACTTAACACCGCTCTCTCGAGACTCTTAGGCATAGTTGAAAATTATCCGAATCTCAAAGCGGATAAAGCATTTATCGGTTTGCAGGATGAACTTGCGGGAACAGAGAATCGAATTACGGTTGCCCGAATGGATTATAACAACAGCGTTCGGGTTTTGAATTCCGAAATCAGAAGATTCCCGATAAATATAGTTGCAGGAATTTCGGGTATAAAATCCCGCGACTACTTTGAAATTACTGACGAAGCCAAAAAGGTTCCCGAAGTTAAATTCTAATAAAAAACAAGTAATATTACGCCGCAGGGGGATGTTCTCTTGCGGCGTTTTTGTTTGAATGGTTTGTGTACTTAATTTTTAAGGAGATAATGATGTTTTTTAATGTTTTGAAAGCTAAAGACCTTGTGGATTTGGAAGACGGAAAATTTAACCGAAAAGTTCTTATGGAAACCGAAAACGGCAGTTTAAGCGCAATCGCTATTAAAAAAGATGAAATAATAGATACTCATACTTCTAAAAATGACGCTGCCGTTTATGTTATGGATGGTGAAATCGAAATTCACTTTGATGCCGAAAAATTTACCGTTGACAAACACGAACTTCTTATGTTCAAAAAAGATAAAGAACACAAGGTTGTTGCTTTAAAAGACAGTAAATTCCTTTTGATTAAAATATAGGTTAATTAAGGGCGGAAATGATATTTTCATTTCCGCCCTAATCTTATTATACCGCTTGTTCTTCGGGTTGCATTTTATTCATCGGATTCCATTCGTCTTCAAGATTATTCTTGATTAAATTTTGATAAAAGTTTTCTTTATAATCCAACAAATTAAGTTGTTGTTTTAGTTCTTCCATTTGTTGAAGAGCTTTTTCTTTAGTATTGAGAATAATCTGATAGCGTTCTTTTATGGTGGAATCTCCGATAATACAAAGGTCTATATATTTTTTGATTGCTTTGTTTTCGGTTCCGACAGAACGCAGGCATTTTACGATTTTTACCCATTCCAAATCATTGTCCGAGAATTGGCGGATATTATTTTCATTTCTTTTCACGAACGGAAAAAAACCGCTTTTTGCCCAGAATCTCAGGGTATGTTCGGATACATTCATTTTGTCTGCAACTTCTTTTATTGTATACATAAGAATTTTCTCCTTGTTTTTATTTTATTTTTTTCAAAGACGAGAGGAAATTGTTATGTTCAACATCTCCGTCTACTTTTGTGAGGAAAATTTGACAGTCTTTTTCATCAGCGTCAATCGGCGGAATATTTTCGAGTTCTGCCGCGTAATATTGAGCGTCGTTGCGGCTGCTGAGCGGAATTCTGTTTGCAAGACTGTTTAGTGAAAAGTTTCTTAGCGCTCCTGCAAAACCTTTGTTTTTGTTGCTGAATTTTGTATAAATTCTCAAAATCGCGTCGCTGTTTTCGATGTTGTATCTTCCGACAATGTAACTTGCAAGTTGTGGTGAGGATGATTTGATTTTCAATAATTCGGCGACGTTATTTTTCAGAAATATTTCGCCGGAGATTGTATCGAATTTACCTTCAGGAATGTTTACGATATCACCGATTGTCGACGGACTAATCATTACCAGCGGGTTTCTGAAAAGTGCAGCGAATTTCATTACATACTCAACAAGTCCGATTTTTTGAATCTGACCGTCTTTTACGAGGAATTTTATTGTTCCGTTGAGTTTAAGCGAATCATCTGTATTTAATTCTATCAAACCGCTTGCCTTACCCGAGATTTCGCGCGGCAGGTTTAGAAGCGTTGTTGACATTAAATCGGAGTTAACTTCTTTTACGCCAAGACGTAAATTATAGAGGTGTTTTTTCAAATCGCAATGAACTTTGAGAGTCGAAATTCCCTCTGCAATATCAAATTTGTTTGATTGAAGTTCAAGGATATTATCTTTATTCAAGGTAAGGTTTGCCGCAAGGTTGCCGAAGTTGATGTCTTTATATTTTCCTTCTTTAAGTCTGAAAATACATCTTTCAATTATTAAATTATTGACGTCAAACACAACCGCATCGTCATCATCATCGTCGTTAGTTACGGCAGGAGGAGTTTTTACGGCGTCAGTGTTTTGTTGATTGAATGAGGTCAAAAGCTTTTCAACATCAATTTTATCCATGCCGAAATCTACATTCTTGATTACAATCGGATATTTGATTCCGTTTGCGATATCGCCTTTAAAATCAAAATTGGAGCGTTTGTATCTTCCGTCGGCTGTGAGGTGAATTGTGTCTTTATCCGTAAATAGTTCACCGCTTTTGAGTTTTATTCTCTGTGACGGAATTCTTATATCTTCGGCTTTCAAGTTACCTTTAATTTTCGGGTATTCGCCATAATTTAAAACAGTCATTTCACCCGAGAATTTTCCGCCTTTAAATAATTTTTGTCCGACAAGAACATTCAAAAACTCACTCGGAAGTGGTTTGGGAATATTAAACCCGAAATCTTTCACAACAGGAATCGGAGTCGAACAATCGACATTGCCTTTTAATGTCAGAACGGGTTTTACGTTGGAACCTTTTACGATTTCCTGAGCGATATAGTAATTTATGTCTTTAATATTCAGGATATTGTTTTCAAAGTGCATATCAGCCTTGACAGCTCTGTCGTAACCCGTAGGTGAAAGCGAGGCTCCGTCTACAAGAATGTCTTCGCCTTTTGCAAGTTTTGAAGCCCACATTATGTCAATTTTATTATAAATTGATTTTACATTTATAATCGTTCCCGCGTCGCCGATAATCGTTAACGGTA
>CAOJDT010000073.1 GCA_948433295.1 uncultured bacterium | reverse complement strand
AACTGCCATTAGGTGAGTCTGAGCAATACTCTGTAAAAACAACGGAAAAATCACTAAGCACGAAAAATAGAAATTATACGAAAAATATAAAGACGTTTTTAATTAAAAATGTCTTTTGGGGATTGACCCACGATAACGATAAAAGAAAAAGAAAAACAAAACACCCTGCACCAAACACTGTGCCTACTGACACGGTGACATCGGTGTTGAAAAGAGTTATAATAAAAAATAGTATAGAGAACGGAGGATGTATGAAAAAAGGATTCACTCTTGCCGAGGTTTTAATCACCTTAGGCATAATCGGAATTGTCGCGGCGATGACTATGCCGACGCTGATTCAAAAACATCAGGAAAAAGTTACTGTTACGCAGCTTAAAAAGACATACAGTATTCTTTCTCAGGCTTTGAATTTGGCTGTAAGTGAATATGGAACGGTGGATAATTGGGACACATATTCGTACGAGGCTGACGGAGATGGTATCTTGAACACTGATAAGGAAGGCGTGATACATCGTTATACTGTTACAAATCTTATTAAGCACCTTAAACTTTCTAAAGACTGCGGATATAAATCAGAAGGCTGTTTTACAGATAATGGTTATAAAAGATTAAATGGAGACACAGAAAGAAATTTTGAACTCTTAAACAACCAGTATTACAAAGCTATACTTTCTGATGGCGTTTCCATTGCAATTGAAGGTTATCCGCCTGATGTTAACAGCTCTGAGGATCGAACTTACGGTGAAATATGGGTTGACATAAACGGTCCTCAAAAGCCGAATGTTGTGGGAAAAGATTTATTTTTATTTGGTTATACAAATAAACGAATTTTATCTTATCAATCTTCTCTAAACAATGTACCACTTTCGTCTACAACTTGTAAGCTTAATTCTAGCGGTTACGCTTGTGCAAATTGGGTGCTTTATGCGGGAAATCTGGATTATCTCCATTGTAACGATTTGAGTTATGTTGGAAAAACTAAATGTAAGTAAATTTTTAAATCGCAGGGCTTTTGCCCTGCGTACTTATGTGTTCCAGCGTTTTGCGTCGAATTTTAAATCTTTCACATTCATTTTTAAGGATTCAAGATAGGGTTTGAATTTAACGAGAAGCTGTGTTTTTTTTAGCATTAATTCTTGTGCAACAATCGAATTTTCGCAGGCAATAACCATAACTCCGCCGCCTATAAGAGAAAACGGACGCGATTTTGCCGCAAACTTTGCCCCCGCAACTTTGCTCCAAAATTTGTAGAGATTGTTTCGGGTCATAGCCTTTTTAATCTCTTTTTTCTCAAGCATTTGCGAGATAATTTCGTCTGTTCCGACAAAGTCTGTGTAGAGAATTTTTTTCAAATTTTGCACTCCCGATTATTTGTGCTAATATGTTGAAATGGATTGCATTCAATTAAATGATATCATAAAATCGTCCAAGAATATATTAATAATTTCTCACATCAATCCTGACGGAGATACGCTCGGGTCAATGTGCGGAATGTTTTCTGCGATAAAAGACAACTTCAAAAAAAATGCAGACATGCTTCTATTATCAAAAGTGCCTGCTATTTATGAATTTTTACCTTATGTCGGTGAAGCGAAGCTTCTTGAAACTTACGACAAATCACGTGAATACGATTTGGTGATTAATGTGGACATTGCGGCTTATGACAGAATGTGTGACGCGGCGGTTTTGTTTGATAAAGCTAAATTCACCGTGAATATCGACCATCACAAAACCAACAATTCTTATGCGAAAATGAATTTTGTTTTTCCTGAAGCAAGTTCTACAGGCGAAGTTTTGTACGGATTGATGAAAGAGATGGGTTGGAAAATCCCTCTTAATACTGCAACTGCACTGTATACCGCAATTTTAACCGATACAGGTTCATTCAGATTTGAAAATACAAGTGAAAAAACTTTCAAGACGGTTTCAGAACTGGTCGGAATCGGTGTAAAACCGTCCGTGATTTACAAACACTGTTACGAAAGCAATACCAAGGGTTTGGTTCAATTTCAGGCATATTGCTTGAGTAAGGCGATTTTTGAGGATGATGACAAAATCGCTTATACCGTAATTTATAAAAAAGATATGGAAAAATTCAGTGCGGGTGATGATTGCACGGAAGGGCTTGCTGAAAAATTAAGAGCCATAGTTACTACTGACATCGCTTTTCTGGTCAAACAAATCGGTGCCAATATTTCAAAGATTTCTATGAGAAGTAAGGTTTTTGATGTGGCGGAAATTTGTGCAGTATTTGGCGGCGGCGGACACACTCAGGCTGCGGGGTGCGTGATTAAGGCTTCACCTGAGACGGCGTTGGCAAGAGTTCTGGAAGAAATTAGAAAACGGAAAAAATGAAAAAAAAGATAAAAGAAAATTTTTACGGCTTTTGTAGAGCCATGAAAAAGCTTATTATTTCCATAATTGAAAACGATTTTTACGGAATGGCGGCAGAAATGGGCTTTATGTCCGTCATAGGAATTTTTCCGTTTATGCTTTTTTTGACTGCGGTATTCGGTTGGATGGGCAACAAATCTTTAATGGATCCGATTTTGATATTTTTGTCGCGATTTATGCCTGACCAGGCGATTGAACTTATTATAACGGTGCTTTCGGAGGCAATGATATTCTCTCACGGGCGTCTGATAGCGATTATCGGCTTTTGTATTACCGTAATCCTTTCTACAAACGCCATGGCTGTTGTGTTGAAAGGATTAAACAGGGCTTACAAAGTTGAAGAGACGCGTAATTTTGTTTATACCAGAATCCTTGCGCTTATAATGGTTTTTGTAGACACAATGGTTATGTTTTTAGCCGTAAACCTTATAATTTTCGGTAAAGTTATTATAAATTTCTTTGTAACACATTTACACATGTCAAAAGTCGTTGCGATTACACTTTTGACGCTTCGTTGGCCTGTTGCATTCGGGGCGTTGTTCCTGATGGCGTTTTTAAGCTATTATATTCTGCCTGATTTGCGCGGAAACGAAAGATTTAAACGTAAAAGCGCGATTCCCGGAACATTTTTCTTTACGACATTCTGGTTGGTGGGCTCATGGGGATTTTCGATTTATGTAAACAACTTGCGTACATATAATATGGTTTACGGTACAATCGGGGCGTTCGCGGTACTTATGGTATGGCTTTATTACACGTCGGTTTTGATTTTAATCGGCGGTGAGATAAATTCGCAGGTTTATAACAAGTTAAACGAAAAGGCTCGCGAAATACAGACGGATTTGGACGCCTTGAAAAAATTTGAATAAGTTTTCGTTGACATTTCCGCCTAAAATGGCTATAATTGCTTTATGGCTAAGATAATTAACGTAATTAAAGGGACAAAAGACATTTTACCTCAGGATGTAGAAGTCTGGCACAGATTGGAAGAAAAAGCTTTGGAAGTTTTTTCAAAATACGGTTACAAAGAAATCAGAACACCGATTTTTGAAGCAACCGAACTTTTTGCACGCGGCGTCGGTGATACAACCGATATCGTAAACAAAGAGATGTATACTTTTGAAAAAAGTGACCGCTCATTAACTCTTCGTCCGGAAAACACAGCAGGTGTCGTCCGTTCGTTTATTGAAAACGGCATGGCAAGACTTTCTGCCCCCGTAAAACTCTGGTACAAAGGTCCGATGTTCCGTTATGAACGTCCTCAGGCAGGCAGACAAAGACAATTCCATCAGGTCGGCGTCGAAATGTTCGGGATTAAACAACCGACCGCCGATGCTGAAGTTATTCTTCTTGCCGTCAATTACCTTAAATCCCTCGGGCTTAATGATTTGGAAGTCGAAATAAATTCACTCGGTTGCCCGACTTGTCGTGAAGCTTATAAGGCAAAAATTAAAGAAGTTTTGAAACCTGAATTTGACAATCTTTGCGAAGATTGCCAAAACAGATATGAAAAAAATCCTCTCAGACTTCTGGATTGTAAAGTTGATTCTTGCAAAGAAATTTTCGCAAAACCCGAAATTCAAAAAGTTATTCAATCAGATTTTATTTGTGAAGAATGCGCAGAGCATTATCGCGAATTAAAATCCTACCTCGATAAAATGCAGGTTAAATATGTGGAAAACAAACTTCTCGTCAGAGGTTTGGACTACTATAACAGAACGGTTTTTGAAATTACATCGAACAATCTCGGTTCACAAAACGCGGTCTGCGGCGGCGGACGCTATGACAGCCTTGTTCGAAACCTTGGCGGTGACGATACTCCTGCGGTCGGTTGGGCTATGGGTATGGAAAGATTAAACTCGCTCCTGCCTCCTGTTGAACCTGAAAAATTCGACGCATATATAGTTTCAAATTCTCCTGCCGAAGCTTTCGCTTTTGCCGAAGAACTTCGTGCGGCAGGTAAAAATGTAGAATTTGACCTTTCTAATAAAAAATTCACCAAACAACTCGAAAAAGCAGGCAAAGTCGCTGATTTTGCTCTGATTCTCGGTGAAGATGAAATAAAAAATAATACGGTTTCAGTAAAAGATTTGAAATCATCGCAGCAAATTACCGTTAGCCGCAGCGAAGTTTTGAATCAAATATAAGGGGTAAAATTTATGCCAAGTCGGGTTAATGACGTCATAAAGCAGTTGTCAAACGCTTTTAGAAGAACTTTTGAGGATTATAAAGGGCTGTATCTTTTTGGTGTTCACCTCGACGGTAAAGAACACGAAGATGAAGATATAGAAATTGTCGCACTGTTTGAAATTGAAGATAAGTCCAAACGTGAACAGATTTGGCCTATTGTAGGTAAAATTGAAACTCAACTTGACGTTTGTATAGACCTATATCCGTATACTCAAAAACAGTTTGAAGAGGACGAAGATATTTACGAAGAGGTTATGGAAGAAGGTTTGTTCTTTAATCCTCTGGGGATTATGGTAGATAAAGAAGATTGATATAATATTAATTGATGAAAGGATAAAAAATGGATAAAATTACTATTCGTTCAGACAGAGACTCAGATTACAAGTTCATGTATAAAGGCGAAGAAGTTGTTCTTGGTGCAGGAAAAATTATCAGTATCGCAGACGGTCTGGAACATGTTGTTCTTCCGACATGCGCTATGAAAATTATGAATAACCTTATTGTAGTGAAAGATGACGTTAAATAAAAACTTATTTTTTTCGAATTATTCGTGTTATAATATTTTCATAAGAAGGAGAATAACATGATTATAAATGATATCGCCGCTGAATTTGCAAAGATTAAAACGGTTAATTCCGTTGTTCTTTCCGGTTCCAAAACAAATTTAATTAATGATGAGATGTCAGATTATGATATGTATGTTTATTCTTCAGAGCCGATTTCGGTTGAACTGCGAGAGATAATTGCCGCGAAATTTACACCGCGTTATGTCGTGGGTAATACTTTTTTTGAAGATGGCGACGAGCTTTATCTGGCTCAGCCTAAAACGACTGTCGATATTATGTATAGAAGTCTTGATTGGGCTTATAAAGAAATGAACGATGTCTGGAGTAAGCATAAGGCAAAATTGGGCTATACTACAGCGTTTTTGCATAATTTGAAAACTTCTAAAATTTTGTTCGACAGAAATTATGAGTTTGAGAGAATTATTGAAGAATTAAAACAAACTTATCCGCTTCAATTGAAGAAAAATATTGTTGCTAAAAACCATCCGATGCTCAGAGATCTTGAAGGCGCACCTTATTACAAACAAATTGAACTTGCTGTTAAACGAAATGATATCGTAAGCCAAAATCACAGAGTTGCCGCTCTTCTTGCAAGTTATTTTGATATTCTTTTTGCAGTGAACGGTCAAACTCATCCGGGTGAAAAGAAATTAATCCAATATGTTCAAAAGTATTGTAAAAAACGTCCGGCAAACTTTGATGCCGATATCGAAAATGTTATCAAATCACTCGGGACGCCGGAACTTTTGACAAACGTTACAAAGTTACTTGACGAACTGGATTTGTTCCTCGGAAAGAAAAAGTAAAATTTTAAAAAAACCGCCATCTCAGGCGGTTTTTTAGTGAGAGTTGAATTTTAATTTGAAGAAAGTTGTTTGAGAATTGCATTGGTGAATGCCTGTGTGGATTGATGGTTTTGAGCAGTAATGAGATTTTGGTCTTCTACTACGTTAACTGTTCCTGCTTCATTTTGAATAAAGAATGCCCCTTTTGTTTTAAGAGCATCTTCAAGCGAAAACGGTGTTAACCCGTCAAGTTTTGAACATTGTTCTTCATCGTTGGTGTAACAAGTCAATCTTTTGCCGTCAACGAATGCCGTTCCGTTTCTTTCGGCAGTTAAAAGTGCGGCAGGACCATGGCAAATGGCTGCAATTACGCGGCTTTTTGAATCAAAATAGCTTACGACTTCACCCATTAACTCACTTTTTGCAAGGTCAAACATAGGACCGTGACCACCCGGAATTACGAGTGCGTCGTAGAGTGAGTAATCAATACTTTCAAGTGGAGTTGTGTCTTCAAGCGCGCCTTTTGCATCTTTCCATTTCAAATCATCGAGTAAATGATTACTTGCCGGGTCGATAGGTGCTTTTCCGCCTTGTAAACTTGCCACTGTTACAAAATAGTCTTCTTCCAAAAAAGTAAGATACGGACGGGCAAATTCTTCAAACCAGACGCCTGTTTTGTGATGTTCGTCAAAACTGTCAACATTTGTGACAACCATTAGAATTCTCTTGCTTAATTTCAGTTCGCATTCTTCATAGAGTTCTTCTTCTTCAATTTTTTTGTTTTCATCTGAATTGTGCATAAATTCCTCCTTTTAAGCAGATTAAAACTTAAAAGGGGAAAATATAAATTCTCCTGTAGAGTATTACTCGTTATATCTTCTTGTCATAATAACGTTGTTATCTTCGTCATAAGCCTTTTCGCCAATCCAGTGGGCAACTAGTTTTCCTGCAGGGGTAAAAATGTATGTTTCATCTTTTGAAACTCTGAGACTCATGTTCATTAAAAGTCCAGACGGAGTGTATTTGTAAGCTTTATGCGGATAATCCTCGGAGTCTTTTTTCTCCATATATATCAGCGTGCCGTCTTTTGAATAATACCAAACATAAAGCGGAATAGCGTGGTACATTACGCCATAAGTCGTATCAGAAAAAAATGCGAGGACGCGGTTTTGGAGTGAAACTTTTCCGCTCTGATTGTAGGTTTTGTTGTCATCATAGTAGTAATCCCTGTAGAAGGATTGAACCAGAGTTTTGTCGAACTTGTTGTTTGAATGCTGCAACAAATCTTCGCGTGCAGAATTCACGTCATAAGTAACGCCGCCTTGCAGCAAATCTGCATTTGCAGGCAGCCAAAGTATCAGGGTAAACAGTATTAATATTATTTTTTTCATATTTTAATTTTAATTATGGGAATTGATTTTGTCAATTTTTTAAAATAACAAAAAGCAGAAGACCTGAAATTCATCAGGTCTTCCGAAAAGAAGTATTTAGTTGTCTCTCTGTGTGCGTTGTACCTCCGTTATTTTTGTTCTTCTTTTGGTCTGCGTTTTTTGCCTGCTTTTTCGGCTTCGGCAACGAGTCTATTGAGTTCTTCCTGAGCTTTAGCTTCAGGTAACAGACCTGTAACCCTTACCGGTTTTTTAGGGTCGGTTACGTCTACAACGTATGCACCGCCGCCTCTGTATTGAACTTTGTATTGTTTTAATTTTCCGATTCTGGCTTTGCTGCCGATTGGTCCTGTTTTAACATCTTCGGGTCTATCATTTGGTTTGTAGACTTTATCTCCGACTTTTACTTCAGGGAGGGTGAAGGTATCACCAACGCGGAGGTTAGTACCTCTTTCATATTTGCTTGCCTCAAACATGGCTTGTTGAATCGCCCTATATTCAGGCGTACCGGCTTTAACGCCATATCTTCCCTCAATGATGGTTTTTGGATTTTCTTTGTATTTAATTACGTGTTCTTTTGTAACTGCTTCTCCTTTTTTGTGTTCAAGGTCGTAGTCGTAGTATTCTACAGCCGGTTCGCTTGGAGTGGTTTCAATTGTAGGAACTGTCTCAACCGTAGGAATCGTTTCTTGTGTTGGAGGTTCCACAGGTTTTTTCTCAGCTCTGTCAGCGACTTTCTTTCTGGCTTCAATGTATTGACCGCCGCCGTCGTATTTAACGTTTTTCATTGTTAGCAAGCCTGTAATACCACCTGTGATTGCACCCATAGCTGCAGCTTTGAGAGGTACGCTCCAATCAAATTTGTGTCTGCCTTGAGTTACGCCGCTATATTCTTGTTCACCTTGATATTCTTGTTGACCTGCATAATCGGCTTTGCCTGAATAGCCTGCTTCGCCTGAATAACCGACTTGTCCGTTGTAGTCGACAGTACCGTTGTAACCGACAGTACCGTTGTAGTTGACAGTACCGTTGTAACCGACAGTACCGTTGTAGTTGACAGTACCGTTGTAACCGACAGTACCGTTGTAGTTGGCAGTACCGTTGTAACCGACAGAGCCGCCGTAATTTGCAGAGCCGCCGTAGTTAATTGTGCCGCCGTAATTTGCGGAGCCGCCGTAGTTAATTGTACCGCCGTAATTTGCAGAACCACCGTAGTTGATAGAACCACTATAGCCTGCAGTCCCACTGGCGTTCCAAGGTGTGTCAGGCAATTGTCCGTAATCTTCCAGTACTCCGTTTTGCCATTTTTCCCAGGTTCCGCCAGGTGCAGTTCCGCTTGCTTCCCAACCGACAGAACCACTGTAGTTAGCCGTACCGCCGTAGTTAATTGTACCACCGTAGTTAGCCGTACCGCCGTAGTTAATTGTACCACTGTAGTTAGCCGTACCGCCGTAGTTAATTGTACCACCGTATGCTGCGTTTCCTGAGTATGCTGCGCTTCCCGAGTATGCTGCGTTTCCTGAGTATGCTGCACTTCCCGAGTATGCTGCGCTTCCTGAGTATGCTGCGCTTCCCGAGTATGCTGCGTTGCCTGAGTATGCTGCGCTTCCTGAGTATGCTGCGTTGCCTTGATATCCGACTTTACCTGCATAGCCTACCACGCCGGTAAAACCGACAGTACCTGCGAATTGGAGGATATCTGAATATCTTTGGTTTACAACTTTTGTCGTTGCGAAAGCTTCGCCGAGTGCACCCACCGCAAAACCGACACCTGCACCTTTTAATGCGCTCATTGCAACGTGTTCAATTTTTTTGCCAACAAGTTTATCTGTTTCTTTGTCAAGACCTACGATATTGGCAAATGCACCTTGAAGTCTTCTTTCTTTGTATTTAATACTTGTTTG
>CAOJDT010000072.1 GCA_948433295.1 uncultured bacterium | reverse complement strand
GTAATGCTCTGCGTAAAGTATCGTTAGAAATCCCTTTAGCTTTCATATCCATTTGAAGAGCGGTGATTCCTGTATCGTTACCTGTAACTTTGAAGTCCATATCGCCGAGGAAGTCTTCAATACCTTGAATATCCGTTAATACAACAGCTTCTTTATCCGGTTCGGCAATCATACCCATTGCAACGCCGCCAATCATACATTTAACAGGAACGCCTGCATTCATCAATGCCATTGATGAGCCGCAAGTTGAAGCCATTGATGTAGAACCGTTTGATTCCAAAACATCTGAAGTTACGCGGATTGTGTAACCGAATTCTTCTTGTGAAGGAAGTGCAGGGATATTTGCACGTTCAGCGAGTGCACCGTGACCTACTTCACGTCTGCCCGGTCCTCTTAGAGGTTTTACTTCACCAACAGAGAATCCAGGGAAGATGTATTTGTGCATATAAGTTTTTTCTGTTTGGGGGTCAACGCCGTCAAGTTCTTGTTTCATACCCGGACCTGCAAGAGTTGCAACAGAAAGAACCTGAGTTTGACCTCTTGTAAATACTGCAGAACCGTGAGCACGAGGAATAACTCCAACTTCACACCAGATAGGACGAACTTCGGTTGGTTTTCTTCCGTCAGCACGAACTCCTTCGTCGGTAATCATAGCACGCATAACTTTCTTTTCTGCGGCTTTGAATTCTTCTGCAACGAAGTCTACACCTGTTTCTTCAATCATTGTTCTGATTGCGTGGTCTTCAGGAAGTGCTTCGATTTTTTCTTTAACAAGTTTTTTAGCTTCTTCAAGTTTTTCTTGTCTGTAAGCTCTGTCAAAGTTGTGGTAAGCATCAGAAATCATTGAGTGAGCTGTTTCGTGAATAATATTTTTCAATTCTGTAGTATCGTAAGGGTTAACGAATTCTTCTTTTTCAACCCCGCAGAGTTTTGCGAATTCAACCTGAGCGTCACACTGTTTTCTGATTTCGCCCTGAGCGAATTCAACAGCAGCCATAATATCGTCTTCTGTTACGAAGTTACATCCTGCTTCAACCATGATAACGCTGTCGTGAGTACCTGCAACAACAATGTCTAAATCAGATTTAGCAGCTTGTTGGTGTGTTGGGTTAGCTATCAAGTTTCCGCATTCGTCTTTAGAAACTCTTACTGCACCGATAGGTCCTTCGAAAGGAGCACCGGTAAGCATTAATGCACAAGATGCACCGAACATAGCTAAAGTATCAGGTTGGTTTTGTTGATCGTAGCTGAATAATTGAGCCACGATTTGTATATCATTTCTGTAACCTTTAGGGAATAAAGGTCTGATAGGTCTGTCGATTAATCTTGAAACCAGAATGGCTTTGTCGCTTGATTTACCTTCAGAACGGTTGTAACCGCCGGGGATACGTCCGATAGAAGACATTCTTTCTTCGTAATCAATTAAGAGCGGGAAGAAATCAATCCCTACACGAGGTTCTTTGCTTACAACAGCGTGAACAAATAACATAGTGTCACCGCAGCGAACCGTAACGGAGCCGTTAGTTGATTGGGCGTATTTGCCTGTTTCAACGGTAACTGTTTTGCCGCCGATTTCAATTTCAAATTTTTTTGTTTCCGGTACCATAATTACCTTTCATCTTTCTCGCACTTCAAATGCGTTTTTTTAGTTATACACTTCTTTTGTCTCTTTTATTGTAACGCAAACATGAAAAATTTGAAAATTAAAATTTATACGGATAATCGTCAGGAAATTGCCAGTTTTCATGCATAAGAAGTCCTGCGCATCTGGCAGGCCAAATTTTGCAAGTTTCTAATAATCCATCGCGGTTATTAATATTCTGCCATCCCCCTGGAAGAGTTATCAAGTCGCTGTCTCCAAGCCATGTATCAGGCATTACCGGTGATTTATATCGGGTGGGGTGTATCATAAACTGAAATTTATTAATACCGGAGCGACTTTTTTTACCATCAAGAGCTAAATGTATTACAACTTTACTATCCCCTATTATCTGAAATTTAACTCCGTTAGTCAATACGTAAACAGTATCTCCGACATATAACCCTTCATTAGGTTTCTGTTGTTTGTATATTTTAGCTATTTTGAGGTAAGGTTTTAAATATTTGTCAAACCAGGTATCATTAATACGCTGACCGTATGGCGGCCAATCCCAATCTGCGCAGCTTCCGTTTTCAACTTCCGACATCTTAATAGCCTGATTCATAATTGAATAAAATTGCGCCATTTTTGTTTCTACAATTTTCTTTTCGTGCTTACTAATCAGCGTCGGCAGCGTCATTGCCGCGACAATTCCGATGATTCCTAAAGTAATTAATACCTCTGCAAGAGTGAAACCGAATTTTGGACTCTGCCGAACAAACGATTGAGTATCGTTTGTGAGAGGTTGCGCCGTGTGAGCGCAAGCGAACCCAGCCCGTCTGGTCGAGCCGGACGTTACTCCGGTCCCGTTCCCGCCATCTGCGGGGCGGGCCCCAATAATTCGGGCAGCAATTTTCCTCTTCCCTCTACCCTTACTCGTGCCTCCCTGCATTTTAGTGTCAGGGTTATGTGCCTCAGGCACCGACAAAAACGCTTTCAAATTTTTCGTGTGTTTCGTAAATTTCGTGCTAAGTGGTTTTTCTAAAATCGTTCCAAGGTAGTGCTGCGGCTCAGCCGTGCCCCCCCCCCCCTGTCGGGAATCCTTTTATAGTCTGTGTTTTCATGGTATCCTCCAAATTTATAATTGTTATCCGAGACACCTGACATAATATTGCCATGCGGACAGTGCTCAAGCACTATTATAAACTATTTTCATCTTTTTGTCATCCATGTTATAATTCGTATATGGAAGAAGATTTAAATATATATTGTAAAGCGGTCGGGGCAGGAATCCGAAAACTCAGACTGAAAATGTTTGCCGGAAGTCTGACAGATTTTGCCAGACAGAGCGCTATTCCTTCATCTACGCTTTCTCGTATTGAACTTGGCGAGAATGAGGCTCAGCTTCATAATCTTGATAAGATTGCAAAAGGGCTTGGACTTACACTTGCTGAAATGTTTTTTCATATAGAATCAGAATTACAAAAATAAAAAGCCTCTTATTTAGAGGCTTCTTAAATGTTAGTAGTGTAGTTATAATTTTTTAGAAATGCATGTCGAATTTAGGAGGCATTCCGTTAATCTTTTCATCTTCAAGGCGCATAGCAGAACCTAAGTTAAAGCTTTCTGCAAACACTTTGTTCATTTCGTAAGTTATATCGCCGTTAAATACTTTTTCATTTTCTTCAAGGAAATTGAATAAAGGTTCAACAGGGGATTTGACAATATTAGTCAAAGTTCCTTCGGCAAGTTTCATTGTCTTTTCGCCGATTTCAGGAACTTTTATGTTAAACCCGAACGGTTTATATGGTCTGTTAAATGAAGCATTTGCATCTGTCATTATTCTGATACCCTATTTTTTAACTAAGAACATTATGAGTATCGGAACTTTCCGGTTTGAAATTCAATATTTTAAAAAATATTTTACAAATGTTAATATACTATTTTTTAGTATGAGATTTTTTTATTGTAGTTTTTTTCTGACCTTTTGATTTTTTAGTTTTAGTGGAAGCGGGTTTGAGTCTGGTTGTTTTGTTTGCTTCATTGGCAGTTATACGTTTTTGTTTGCGTTTTGAAATCAGAGGTCTATTGTACATTTGTTCCGGCAGAATTTCTGTTGGCTGTTGTTCAGGCTTTTCAAAAAAGTTAACAGGTTTCGGGAATGTAGGCGGTTTTACTTTTATTATATTTGGCTTATCAGGGTTTACCGGATATTCATAAGGTTTTTTGAGTTCTTTTTGAAGGTCGTTTGTCATTTGCAATTTAGAATAATCCAAGTCAAGCATTCCTTCGGATTCCTGATATAGAGCTTTGTATAATTTAATTATATACATTTTGCTCAGTTTTCCGGCGTTTGCAAAACCAATAAGTCTGTCAAAAAGGTTCTGTGCATTAATAAACATTTCAGGATATTCTTCAAGTTGGTAAATCATTGGGTTGTTTGAGCGGAAACTGTTACAGCGCTTGCATTCAGGAACATAATTATATAAGTGGTTAGGACCTTTTATGTCTTTGCTGTCTAGAGGGTGAATATGTTCAATTGTTGCCATTGAATAGCTTAAAAGTCTTATTGCTATAGCGTCGGATTTGTAACGCGGGTTGGCATATTTTACAATAAACGCATCAGCGTCATCGTATGCGGTCGGAAGTTTTCCTGCGAGTCTGATTAAATTTTCTTTGTTTGTAGTGTTTGGATAATTTTTAAGTATTTCTTCAATGTCGTTAATGAATCTTTTTCTACTGAAGCTGTTGTTGCCTTCTTTAATAGTTTCTGCGGATTTTATCAGGTAGTTTCGAATTTCTTTGTGAAGTTCGGGTTTTATTTTTAAGGCGGCACGGTCAATCATTTTGAATATTCCGAGTTGTTTTTGACGCAGCGGTTTTTCGTGTGTATTTTTTAAATCAACTATTATTTGTTTAATATTCTTATCGGGATTAAGTTCGGCTTCTTTTTTCAGAATCTTAAATACAGACTGTTCTACTGTGTGCATATTTGCTTCATATTGTTGGAGAATTTGTATGGCATCGTTTGCAGAGCCTCGAAAAACTCCGATTTCGTCCAACTGAGTGATTACTTTGGGGTCAATCATCTCTCTTCCGCAGCAAAGACAATTCAAGTGTTCTGAATACAGCTTTGTAAGCGGATCTCTGGAGATTTGTTCTTGCTTTCCTACAAAAGACGGGTGAGAAACTTTGTTTGAAAATGTAAACGTATCACGTGCAGCAGGCTGATTCAATACCGTACGGTATTGAGAATAATCATACTGATTATTCTTATAATTTGTTTTCTGCAAAAAGTTTATGCCCGTTATTCTCATAGTAATTTAAAAAGCCTGATAGAATTTTTTTGCGTTTACTTTAAGAAAAGTAAATTTAACCCATTGGAGGCGGTTGAATATAAAGTGGTTTTAATTTATGCCAATCTCCGTCGCACTCTTTGTTTTCTGCAAGTTCGGCAAGAATTTCACCGAGCGGGAAATTTTCTTCCTGATAAGAAATTCCGCCGAGAATAGGTTTTAATTTGTTATCGGTAATTACGTTATATTTGCCGCTTTCTACAAGTTTTTGAACTTCTTCAAGTTGGATTGCGCCTTTTATTTCTCCGTCAACATAAAGGTATGCCGCGTTTTTCCTTGCATCAGTTGCAACAAGCGGATTTTCTTTAGCGCATTCTGCAAGAATTTCCAATGTAGAAACCCCTTTTACTTTACAACCTAATTGTTGAGCCATTACGCGTGCTACAGTTGTGCAGGCTCTTATCCCCGTAAAGCTTCCGGGTCCGACGTTTGTGGCGATTAAATCTATATCTTCGGGTTTGAGTCCGTTTTTATTTAAAATTTCCTGTATTGTGGAAATAAGAAATGCCGAATGATATTTCCCGCCCTGATTTTCAATAATTTCAGAGGCAAGAATGTTGTCATCTTCTTTCAAAACCACATACATTTTATCCAAACAGGTGTCAAATGCTAAAATTCTTTTTAAATTGTCATTCTGAACTTGTTTCAGAATCTCTTTGGTATCATTCACTGTTTTAATTCCTCTACAATTTTAATATTATCACAACCCGAAGCAATGAACGAATATTTTCTGGAATCGTCGTCTTCGTAGGTTACGTTGATTTTGATATGATTAAACGGGATTTCGTCCTGCGAAAATTCCGCCCATTCCACAAAAGTTACCTGTTTTCCCTCAGAATATTCCCGCAATTCGTCAACAATTGTTTTAACTCCTTCATTTTCCAATCTGTAAAGGTCGAAATGGTAAATCGGAACACTTCCTGTATGATATTCGTTGAGAATTACGAAACTCGGACTGGTCACTTTTTCTTTGACATCAAGCGCATCCGCGACAAGTTTAACGAAGGCTGTTTTTCCTGCTCCTATTTCACCGTAAAGATTTATGAAACATCCGTTCTGTATAAGTTTTGCGAATCTTGCCGCAAGTTCTTTTGTATCTTCCAATGTATTGCAAATTTTTTCGTACTTCATTTGTTTTCCTTTTTCTTGCTACCGTCTTTATAAACGATAACCTGATTTCTGCCTGTTTCTTTTGCCTCGTAAAGTGCTCTGTCGGCGTTTATCAACAAATCCGGATTTTTATCGGTGGACTTGAATTTATAAACCCCGAGGCTTATTGTAATTCTTATTGTTTTTGTATCATTTTTCGAATTTACTTTTTCAATGTCGATAATCTTATTTTCCACGGCTTTTCTTAGACGTTCTGCAACCATAACCGCTTCATCTTCCTGGGTAAAAGGCAGAAGTATTGCAAACTCTTCTCCGCCGTAGCGGGCAGCAACATCATATTCTCTAAGCTGTGAACGCATGATTTTTGAAACTGTTTTTAGTATAAAATCACCTGCGGCATGTCCGTATGTATCGTTTACTCTTTTAAAATAGTCTATATCAATCATGATTGCGCAGAGCGGCGAATTTTTACGTTTGGCGCTGGAAATTTCCTGTTTTATACGTTCTTCCATCTGTCTCCGGTTGTAAAAACCTGTCAGAGCGTCAAGAGTTGCGTGTTTGAGAATTTCCGCATAAACATTTGCCCGATGAATTGTTGTGGAAGTTTGAGCCGCAAGTTGTTCCAGATAATCTTTTTCCTGTTCGGTAATCGGTTCGTCTGTACTGTTTGTTACTATACATCCTATAAGTGTATTTTCATTTACAAGCGGAAAAAAACCTGTCATTCTGTCGGAACTTATCTGAATACCGCTATTGGCTGTGAGTGTCTGCAGTGTTTCTTTTATGCGGTTATCAAGACAGGAGGATGGCCATTCAAGTTTAAATTTTCCGTTTTCTTTTAGAAAAATATAAATCAAATGGTTTGATATTACCGTGTCGAGAATTTCGCCTATAATCGGAATAATGTAATTAAGCTCGTATTGAGTTTCGATTATTTTCGCGATATTTTTCATTGAATCGTGAAATTCGATACTTTTTCTCATCTGTTCTGAAAGTGTAAGATTTTGGACTTTCATCTTAATCATGTTTGCCGCGATTTGCAAAAAAATCCTGTTATCCTCGCTAATGCCTTTTTTGTCTGAAAATTCTTTCAGCAAATCCGAGGCATCTGAGAGGTTGTTACACTCTTCCAGTGAATCGGATAAGTTTTTGAGCTTTTGTAAGATTTGCATTATCCCTCTAATTTTGCATAATTTCGTCAGAAATATCAAAATTCGCATAGACATTTTGAACATCATCATGTTCTTCAATTTTGTCTAAGAGTTTCAAAATCTGGTCAGCGATTTTTTCATCTGTTACTTCGACCATATTTTGCGGAATTCTTGAAAATTCTGCGGTTACGCTTTTGAAGCCTTCTTTTTCCAAACCTTCGACAACCGATTGGAAATTTTCTACTGTTGTGAGAACTTTGTATTGGTCTTCTTCTTCGGTAACGTCAAGTGCGTCGAGGTTAATTGCGGCTTCAAAAAGTTTGTCGAAATCTACCGATTCATCAAAGGTAATTACACCGCGTTGGTCAAACATCCAGCCCACGCAGCCTGTAGCACCTAAGCTTCCGTTATACTTTGTAAAATAACTTCTGATATCGCCTGCGGTTCTGTTGCGGTTGTCGGTCATCGCTTCAACAACAACAGCGACGCCGCCTGCTGCATACCCTTCGTAGGTTAATTCTTCGTAATTTTCGGAAGCGCCTGCACCTGCACCTTTTTCGATTGCACGTTTAATGTTGTCATTCGGAAGTCCTGCGGCTTTTGCTTTTTCAATTGCCGTGCGAAGGCGGAAGTTCCCTGCAGGGTCAGGTCCTCCGAGGCGTGCTGATACGATTAATTCTCTTGAATATTTTTGAAACACAACCGCACGTTGTGAATCTACTTTTGCTTTTTTATGTTTAATGGTTGACCATTTCGAGTGTCCTGACATATTTTTAATCCTCTTTTATTCTGTATCCCTATGTTTGAATTCTATCAGAAAAATGTCAGGTTGCAAACCATTTACTATTTCTTTTCAAGAAAAGTTTGTTTCCAAGGATAATCGTCTTTAATTTCCCAACCGTCCATCTGTATCAATCTTGTGCAGTTATGTCGTTTATCAGGAGTGCTGACTCCTAGATTATCCTGATTACCGTATTTACAACTCTCCAGTATACCTTGTCTTGTTTTGTCTCTTATTGTATCATTGCATAAAGATGTTACAAAACCTTCTTTAGGGCAAATTGAAAACAAGAAGGTCGTTCTGCCGTCATATTTATCCATATCATTGCAATATTTTAAATCGGTACAGTAATTAATATGAATACGATTTGCAGCGTAGTTTGAATATGCGATAAAACCTGAGCCGTCTTTTAATCCGACTTTATATGAGGATGAATTGATTTTATTGATTTTATTTTTATATATAACAGCTATCTGGTCTGCAAGATGTTCGTTAAACCATTTTTCAAACTTATCGTTTTCATTTGAAGGCAACCAGTTCTCAATATCGCCAATTCGGCTTTCTTCAAGTTTGATAGCCTGTGACATAACCGAATAGAATTTTTTTAATTTCGTTGTTACAACTGTTTTTTGATATCTGGTAATCAGCGTCGGCATAGTCATCGCGGCAACAATTCCGATAATACCTAAAGTAATTAAAACTTCTGCTAAAGTGAAACCCTCACACGCAGAAACTCTGCGATTGCGGGTCAAGCCCGCAATGACGTTGCGCGTTTGGTGGGCCAATCCCAAAAAGACATTTTTAGTTAAAAACGCCTTCAAAATTTTTGTGTAAAATTTAAATCGTCGTGTAAAGTGACACCTTGAAATCCGCTCCAGGGTAGTGTTCTGCCTTAGACAGCCCCCCCCCCCGAACCTGTTTTGAAGCTTTTATCATAGTTTTAGTCTCCTTTCTTATGTTTTTATTTTACCATATTTGCTATATTTTTTCAAATTATATATTGTAAAATTTTTGAATATGATTTATAATATTAAAAGAAAGGAAAAAAGTAAAGGTATGAAAACGCTTGATATGACTGCATTTGCGGGGGGGGGGGCTGACTGAGTCAGAGCCAAATCTTGGAAAGAACCTTGTAGAATCACTTAGCACGAAAAATAGAACTAGCACGAGAATTTTAGAATCGTTTTTGGAGGAGAATGCTTTAGGGTTCTGTAGACGCAGCACCCTGACACTAAAAAGCGATGAAGCACGAGAACTGCCATTAGGTGAGTCTGAGCACCACTCTGGAAATGCAACGGAAAAATCACTAAGCACTAGAAATACAAAACACACGAAAAATATAAAGACGTTTTTAATTAAAAATGTCTTTTCGGGATTGACCCACGATAACGATAAAAGAAA
>CAOJDT010000071.1 GCA_948433295.1 uncultured bacterium | reverse complement strand
CCCCCCCCCCCCCCCCCCCCCCCCCCCCCCCCCCCCCCCCCCCCCCCCCCCCCGCGCGGCCGCGGTCTAGAAACCTCTCAGCACAAGGTTTTACGACCGATTTGAAATCTGCGGACGCGTTCACTTTAGCGGAAGTTTTGATTACACTTGGTATAATCGGTGTTGTTGCGGCATTAACAATGCCTGCATTAATTGCAAAATATCAGGAAAAAGCTTTGGAAACTCAGTATGCAAAAGCCAAAACCGTTCTTGCAAACGGGTATAAGTTGATGATGGCAAAAAAGGAAATTTTTAAAGTAGAAAATTTGCCTATTTTGAATGATTGTAATTCAATGACTGAAAAAGCCTGTATGTCAAAAGAGCATAGAGAAGCTTTTAATAAAGTTACGGACAGTGCATCGAATTTTGACACGGTGCAATTGCCGAAAGATTATACAATACAGGGAAAAGAACAGAAATCTCCGTTTAATTGGGATGATGTACCGTATATATTTGTAACAACTGACGGAATGACTTATGGTATATCGCCTGATGAGGACTTGAAAAGTTTTAGTGTAGTTACAGACGTAAACGGAATGAAAAATCCGAATACGGTAAAAAAAGATTTATATAAATTCAGATATTCTGGTAACGGATTATTGACGGATGTTTCTTCTGAATTGGAATCTACGGAAGTTTGTTCCGTTGATACTCCGGAAAATTGTAAAACAGAAGAAGCTTGTTACGCTTTACTGGGGATGCCTCGTAAAGATGGAAAGTGTCCGGATCACGCCTCTTTTCGGAATAATATTTGCAACTTGGGAGATTTTGACACCTACTATTGCCGATAGGAGCGGTCGTGACAATATCCGTTATAATGCCTGTATATAATACCAAAGAGAGTGATTTGAGAATGGCAATTGAGTCCATTCTCAATCAAACCTATGAGGATTTTGAGTTTGTAATCCTTAACGACGGGTCTGAAAATAATGCAGAAGAAGTCATTTTTTCATACAATGATGAACGTATAAGATATCTTAAAAATAAAAAGAATATGCAATTGATTGAAACCTCCAATATTCTTGTTCGAGAAGCAAAGTATGAATATATAGCGCGTCTAGACAGTGATGATTACTCGTCTCCCGAACGCCTGGAAAAACAGTACGCTTATATGGAAGAGCACCCTGAAATCGGGGTGCTCGGTACCTTTTTCATGCGTATTCCTACAAATAAGGTAATCATAATGCCTTATCAAGCTGATGATATTGACATATTCATAAAATATTGCGGCTGCTGTATTAATAATTCTTCTGTAATGTTTAGAAAATCTATAGTTGTTAATAATAATATAAGTTATAATAAAGGAGCATTATGCGCAGAAGACTTTAAATTCTGGTCGGATATGAGTCGTTATTGTAAGTTGGCAGTTATGCCCGAAATTTTAACGTTTTATAGAGTATCTCCCGAAGGAATCTCTGAGAATAATAAAGAATATCAAGCAAAAATGTCTACCGTTATTACTATGGATAATATGATTAGAGATTTTGCCAATGATAAAGAATATATGTATTCTATTCTTGTAAAATATATTAAAGCGGAACCAGTTACGGATGAAGAGTTTAAGTATATGAATATATTTTTTATAGAAGTTATAAATTATCTCCAAAAAAAAGTTTCAGTTGAGTTTCGAAGTCTTGTTAAAAATTTCATATTGTCTATTTTAACAAATTTTATAAGAACAAAACCTTAACGTAGAAACTTTGTTTGTGTTAAACTTAAACTAAAGATAAATTAATAAAAGGAATAGATAGCATGAGTTTGACAGTATATTTAGGGATAGACGTAGGTTCGGTAACCACAAAATTGGCACTTGTTGACGAAAAAGGAAAGTATGTCGACAGTTACATGTTGAGAACGGCGGGAAAACCTGTTCTTGCGGTTCAAAACGGGTTGAAAGAGTTATATAAAAAGAAAATAACCGACTACAATGTAATGGGCGTGGGTACTACAGGTTCAGGTCGTAACCTTGCGGGAGCACTTGTAGGGGCTGATATTATTAAAAACGAAATTACCGCTCATGCAGTGGCGGCAAGTATTAACGTTCCCGGTGTTCAAACTATTCTCGAAATCGGCGGTCAGGACAGCAAAATTATTATTCTCCGCGACGGTATTGTTACCGATTTTGCGATGAATACCGTTTGTGCGGCAGGTACGGGAAGTTTTCTTGACCAGCAGGCAAACAGGCTTAATGTTCCTATTGAAATTTTCGGTGAGACCGCGCTTAAATCAACTAATCCTGCTCGTATTGCAGGCCGCTGCGGTGTTTTTGCTGAAAGCGATTTGATTCATAAACAACAACTCGGCTATCCTGTAGAAGACTTACTCTACGGACTTTGTCAGGCGCTTGTTCGTAACTACCTTTCAAACCTTGCTTTGGGTAAAGAATTATTGCCGACAATTACGTTCCAGGGCGGAGTTGCTACAAATTCAGGTATGGTAAAGGCGTTTGAAGAAGCTCTAGGACAAAAGGTTATTGTTCCAGAAAATCATCAGACAATGGGTGCTATCGGTGCAGCGCTTCTGGCTATGGAAAATCACCAGTATACAGAAGCTCAAACAAAATTCAAAGGCTGGGCTGTCGGTGATATGCACTTCCATTCTGTAACCTGCGAGTGTAACGGGTGTTCGAATAATTGCGAAGTTATTACAATTCTTGAGGGTGAAACAGAAGTTCCGCATTACGACAATATTAAGGACATTAAAGGTAATATCATCGCTCGTTGGGGCGGCACTTGCGGAAGATGGGATATTGCATAAATTTTTTATATCCATGATATTATGTTGATATGAGCAATTTGAATTTTTCAGTACAACATTTGAGAAAAGAATATCGCGAAATCTTTATGCAATCTTTTGAAGAGATTCAAAAGAAAATTGAAGATTTGCGTCCTTCTGGCGTGGAGGGAGATATTTTCGATAAATTTGAGCCTTTGTCCGATGGAAGCCGCTGGCAGAGCGAAGTTCTGGATATGTTGGAAAACGATGTTTCAAAAGAAGTTTATCGTAAGTTTCAGGAAGTTCTCGCCTATCGCAGTCAGTTTAATTGTGTGGGGTGCGCAACCTGCTGCAAACTCGCTTGCAGTGAATTTTCGCCCGAAGAACTTAAAATGAAAGCCGAATGCGGTGATAATTTTGCAACACAGTTTTTGAGCGTTTTTGTTCCGTACGAATCAAAGGAAGAGGCGCGCGAGGTTTATCCCGAATATATTCAAATGCTTGAAGAAAACAAAGAGGATAATGTTTATTTTTACCATTGTCCAAAAGTAACCGAAGATAATCGTTGTTCTGATTACGAACATCGGCCTCAGATTTGCAGGGATTTCCCTGATAATCCGCTGAGTATTCTGCCGTGTTCATGCGGTTACAAAAAATGGAAAGAAGAAATCGAGCCTGTCACTTTAATGCTGCACTCGATGATAGAAATTGTTCAATATATAGTAAGGAAAATATATGCAAATACTTGCAGGACTAAGTTTAGCAGAGATAGAAAAAATTACTGATGAATTGCACGCGTCGAAATTTCGCGCAAGACAGATTCATAACTGGATTTATCTGAAATCAGTCAAAGAAATTGACGAGATGACTGATTTGTCCGTAAAATTTCGTGATGAGTTGAAAAAAATCGCAAAAATTACTGACATCAAAATCAAGGTAAAACAGGTAAGTTCTGACGGAACCATAAAATACCTTTTGGAATTTCCTGACGGAGAGTGTGTGGAAACCGTTCTTATGCGTTTTGATAATCGAGCAAATCTTACTGCCTGCGTTAGTTCACAGGTAGGATGCACCGTAAATTGTTCGTTCTGTGCAACGGGAAAACGCGGCTTTATCAGAAATCTTTCTTATAAAGAGATTATAGAACAGGTTTTGACAATTCAGCGGGATACGGGATTGAAGGTTACGAATGTCGTGTTTATGGGACAGGGTGAGCCGCTTTTGAACCTTGATAATGTGTTGAAGGCAATGGAAATTTTTAACGAAAACTTCCAAATCGGTGCGCGGAGACTTACTGTTTCTACCAGCGGCATCGTTCCTCAGATTAATAAGCTTGCTGAATTGAATATGCAGTCAACGCTTGCGATTTCTTTACACGCGCCAAATCATGCAATACGCTCGAAGTTGATGAAAATTGAAGATAAATACGATATGAAAATGCTCCATTCAGCTTTGAAAAATTATGTAGATAAGACCGGCAGGCGTATAACCATTGAGTATCTTTTGATAAAAGACTTAAACGATACGGTTGAAAGCGCAAAAGAACTTGCGAATTATCTTTCTGATATCAAATGTAATATCAATCTGATTCCGTATAATCCGACAGCCAAAAACGATTACCAACGCCCGTCAAATAATTCTATTATGAAATTTAAATATCTAATGGAACATTCAGGGAAAAAAGTTACGGTTCGGCTTGAAAGAGGCGGCGATATTGATGCCGCCTGCGGACAATTGAGCGGGAAAGCTAAATTGAAAGGTAAGGAAAGTGAAAGCACTCATTCAAAGAGTTAAAAAAGCCTCTGTAACAATTGACGGTGAGTTATATTCAAAAATTGATAAAGGTTTGTTGATTTTGCTGGGCGTGGAAAAAGACGACGAAATTGAAAATTCCCAAAAACTTGTACAAAAAGTTTCCACTCTGCGAATTTTTGAAGATGAAAACGATAAAATGAATTTTTCGGTAAAAGATGTTGGCGGTGAAATTCTGGTTGTTTCGCAGTTTACGCTTTGCGGAGATTGTAAAAAAGGAACCCGTCCGTCTTTTGATAAAGCCGCCTCTCCGGAAAAAGCCAATATGCTATACGAAGATTTTGTAAGTCGTCTCAAGTCTGAAGGCTTTAGAGTCGAAACCGGCAAATTTCGTGCTATGATGGATGTTTCGCTTATAAACGAAGGTCCTGTGACCTTTATGGTTGAAAAATAATTAAAACTACTTGCTATTATTTATTTTCCATGTTATAATACAGATAATAAGTATATTGTATTGGATTTTACAGATTCCCGAGGAGTAATTACTTTATAACTAGTTGTATTTTATGTTTATGATTTTTAATTAAGAGGCTTTTAAATTATGTATGTTAACAAGTGCGTCAAATGCGGTCGTGAATTTGAAACGAAAAACCCTAAAAGAGTAATCTGTCCTGATTGTTTATATCCGGATAAAAAAATGATGGTTAATCCTTCATCAGATGCTCCGTCTTCCGAATCGGCACCGCAATCTTACTCTACATCTGAACAATCTTCCTATAATGCAGAACCGCAGCAACCTAAGTTCTATAGCAGCTATAGCGCAGGCGAAGGCAGACCTCAGCAAAATAATAATTACAGAAGAGATAATCAAGGTTACAATCGCGGCGGATATAGTCAAAACCGTCCTCAACAAGGTAACTACCGACGTGATAATCAGGGGTATAATAGAGATAACCAAGGCTACAACCGTAGCGGAGGATATAATCAAAATCGTTCGCAACAAGGTGGTTACAGACGCGACAATAACCAAGGATATAACAGAAATAACGGCGGTTATAACCAAAACCGATCGCAGCAGGGCGGATACAATCGCGGAGGCTACAATAACAGACGTCCTCAACAGGGTGGCTTTAATAAAGGCGGATTTAATAACAGACGCCCTATGAACAGAAATAAAGCTCCTAAGCAGCTTCTTGTAAGTAAAGAACAACTTGAACAAATTGAATTGCTCTATAAGTTGATGCTGCCGCTTCCAAACCCTGATGCACATGAAGTTATCGGTGAAAAAATCGGGCTTGAACCTAGAAAAGTATTTTTTGGCATCAACCTTGTAAGACAAAAAATGATGCTTCCGAAATTGCCGTTCCCTAAACGTAAACTTGCAATTTCACCTGATCAGTTGTTTGCTATCAAAAATCTTTATGAACCGCTTTTACCGCTTCCTCCAATCGGATGCCACAAGATTATTGCGGCTCAGTTGAAAATGGATGAGTGGCGTGTTCACGTAGGTATCGGTTTAATTCGTTCACAAATGGGCTTGCAGCGTTGGAACCAGGAAAGAGAAGATTGTCCTGAAGAATTTAAAAATCAGAACAATGCGTCAGCAGAAGCCGCTGTTGCCGAGGAAGCTCCTGTTGCCGAAGAAAAACCTAAACGCGGTCGCAAAAAGAAAGTTGAAGAACCGGTTGAAGAATAATGGACAAATTCATTTCGGTGGGTAAAATCCTTAATTTTCACGGTATTCAAGGCGAAGCAAAAGTCGGATTCTCCAAGAGTCAGGAAAACTTTTTGCTCTCTCTTGATAAGGTTTTTGTGCAAAAAGACAGAGAATATATTCCGCTTAAAATTGTGCGTTCCAGATTGAATAAAACCTTTGCACTAATTAAGTTTGAGGGAATTGATTCTATAAATGACCTTATGGAATATAAAGGTGCTGTGCTTTTTGTGGAAGAAAATACAATCAGAGAAAAGCTTGAGGAGGACGAATTTCTTATTGATGAACTCGTAGGGCTTTCTGTGTTTGATACTGAAGACAAAAAACTCGGCTTTGTTGTAGGTGTTTCAAATAACGGCGCTAACGACTTGCTTTCTGTCAAAACCAATTCTAAGAATATTTCACTTATTCCGTTTGTGAAAGCAATAGTTTTAAGTGTGAGTATTAAAGATAAGAAAATTGTAATTAACAATCTGGAAGGGCTTCTTGAATGAAATTTGACGTAATGACGCTTTTTCCTGAAATGATTGAAAGTTATTGCAGTTATAGTATTCTGAAACGTGCGGCAGATTCCGGCATAATCTCCGTAAATACCATAAATCCGCGCGATTTTACAGAAGATAAGCATAAAAAAGTCGACGATACTCCTTATGGCGGCGGAGCGGGAATGGTTTTGATGGCTCAGCCCTATGTTGATGCTTATGAAAGCATTGAACGAGAACAAAATTCAATTACCGTAATGCTTTCACCCCAAGGTGAACCGCTTAATGATAAACTCGTAAATGACCTTGCAAAGTATGACCAAATTGTAATGATGTGCGGTCATTACGAGGGATTTGACGAACGAATCCGCGACATAATTAAACCGAAAGAAATTTCCATCGGAGATTTTGTTCTGACTGGCGGGGAACTTCCTGCACTTTGCTTGATTGATGCCGTGAGCCGCAAGATAGAAGGGACTCTCGGTAAAATTGAATCTGCCGACGAGGATAGTTTTTCTAACGGGCTTTTGGAATATCCGCATTACACAAAACCTCGCGAATACAGAGGGCTGAAGGTTCCCGAAGTTCTTCTGAACGGAAATCACAAAGAAATAGCCGCATTCAGACTCCAACAATCAAAAGAACGCACCAGGCTAAAACGTCCTGATTTGTATGAAAAGTATGAAAATATGTAACAATTAATTCAGAAAAAGCGGAATTATAATTAATTCTCTGTTATAATAAATTTGTTATGAATAAAGAGAAATTTTATTTTAAATATCCGTTGTTTCACGTTATTTTTTGTATATTGTGGTTAACATTGGGATTATTTTTTTGTTTTATAGCATCTGCAATTCTTGTAAGATTGGTTACGTTTTTTGCGATGTGTATAATTCGTTTGTTTTATGAGGATGCCTTCGCATTGTTTGTTTTTTCCGGAAGAATGGACGTTCTAATGAGTTTGTATACTGTAGTTGTTGCTTTCGGAATAAATTTTATTTTTCTTATCGCGGGTCTTGAATTTGTTTCAAGATTTGTTGAAAGAATGAAGTGTCAAATTGATTATGGAGATATGCTAAAAGATGTTAAAAATCAAATCTTATTTAAAAAATCCGACGATAATATTTAGTTTTCTGGCTTTTATATTTACTATAATTTTATTGGTTGGAATACAATTTAACCTGCCTGATTATTATACTGATAGAGAAACCGCGGAAGCTTTGGCACAGACAGTTCCCGCAAAAGCAGTAGATGATACTGTCAATCATCTTGTCTCGTATAGTCATATATTTTATAATATAATATTCCAGTTGTGGGGCTGGTGTGTTGCTTTTGTTATATTTTTATTCTCTTTTAAGATAAAATCTTTTAGTCAATTTTTTAGTATTCCTCTATTTAAAAATAAATTATTTATATTTTCGTGGATAAATTTGTCTTACATTATATATGCAGTTTGTTTTGTTCCCGTCTATATGATGAATCTTGAAAAGTATGTGTATAATTATGGGGCGGATTCTATGGGGATACCTTTTTTTAATATAATATTTGCTTTTATATTTAACGGACTCTTATATTATCTGTTTATAAATTTGTTATTTGTTCTGGTTTACAATACCAATATAAAACGACGTTTTTACGACTTTCTTCTGATTTTGGCAGTAATAGTTGTTTTATTTGGAATTTTTGATGTTATTAGATTACAGTTTAGTTATTTATCTTTGATTCTTGATTTTATTAATCTCACAAATATCGTTTTATACGTATACGCAATCAGAAAATTACGAGAAAAAAGATTAAATAATAATGAGTGTGGTGAAAGTTCTATTTAAAATGTGAGTTCAACGGATTTGAGTTGCCTACACCAAGAATATCTTTGACTAATTTCACACCTGCGTAAGCTACAAGACCCCAACCTGCTGCTTTGCAGAGCTTACCATGCTTGGAAGGGCTTGCGATAAGTGCCGTTACGCCTAACCCGAGCGGAACAACTCCTGAAATAAGCATTTCGCCTAAGCCTTTAAAATATCCTATTGCTGAATTAAAGAATTTAAAGGTGTTATTTTCCATTTCCAAATTAAAAACAGTTTTCTTTAGATTTGATTGGACGGTGCTTGGTTCGGAAAGGTAACGCATATTATGTGCGGCAGAAGACGCTCGGTCTGCCTCTTTTTGTTGAGCGTAGGTGTCTGCGGTTAATTTTCCCATAACATGCGCATCGGAAGCGACCAGCGCAACAGCAGTCGCACCTGCAGCTTTGGCAAGATATTTCCCGTAATTATTTTTTATTGCTGTCGTTACTTTGGAAATTCCGAACGTCATCTTTTACCTACTTTTTATCGTTTTCTGTTTTAGATTTTTCTTTTACTTCAAATTCTTTTTCAACGGTTTTTCCTGCCATTTTCAAGAGAATTTCGGTTGCACTCTTAGCGTCTTGCCCGTAGCCTGTTTTATCAGCCTGCATGTTTTGTAATAATCCTACCGTAAAATCGTTACCCGTGCATTGTCTTGAATCAAGAATACCTAATGCCAGCATTTTTACGGGTTGATAAGGGTCTTGAAGCATTTTGTTTACAAGTGCGGTTAATGCCAGATCGTCTTTGCGGGAATCGTCTTCCTGTAATCTTGCAATAACTTCTTTTGCGCCCATCATTCTGACTTCTTTGTCCTGACTGTTCAAATAATTTTCGAGAGTTTTAATATATTCGTCTGTGAGTTGAACTATATTTCTTTTTTCAGTTTTTTTAGTTTCTTCTTTTTTGTCTGTTTCCGTTGCCGTTGCCGTTGGTTGTGAGGCCGCAGGTTGATTGAACTGTTGCGTATAATAATTGGGCGGATAACATCCGTTCGATTGGGGTTGATTTGTTCCGTAAGA
>CAOJDT010000070.1 GCA_948433295.1 uncultured bacterium | reverse complement strand
GACTAATGTCTTTTGGGGATTGACCCACAATAACGATAAAACAAAAATAAAACACCCTGCAAACCTTACTGTGCCTAATGACACGGTGACATCGGTGTTGAAAAGAGTTATAATGAAAAATAGTATAGAGAACGGAGGATGTATGAAAAAAGGATTCACTCTTGCTGAAGTTTTAATTACTTTAGGCATAATCGGAATTGTCGCGGCAATGACTTTGCCGACGCTGATTCAAAAACATCAGGAAAAAGTTACTGTCAATAAAGTTAAAACTGCACATTCAATATTAAATCAAGCATATACACTTGCAAGAGTTGAAAACGGAGATATTAACGGCTGGTTTGAGGAAAACTCTACCTTTGAAACAGACGAAGACGGTTCTACTGTTCAAAACCCTTCAGGCAGAACAAATCAGGATATTTTATGGGATAAATTAACACCGCATTTAAAAGTGGCTACAAGATGCAAAGCCACCGACAGAAATTGCAAAAGACCTGATAAATTATATACTTTAACGGGAAATATCCGAAATATTGACACATCTTCATACTCTATAATAAACCTTGTAAACGGAATGTCACTAATATGCGGTTGGATTGGTAATATAAATTGCAAAAATAAAGAGTATTGCGGCGATTTTGCAGTCGACATTAACGGTATAGAAAACCCGCCTAACGCCACAGGAAAAGATATCTTCTATTTCACTATTCAAGCAAACGCCATCACTGCACCAACCGGAAGTCTGTGTGATATAAATAACCTATCCGAAAACAAACAAAACGGTTACGGATGCACTGAACTTATACTGACAGAAGAAAACATGGACTATTTACGCGAAAGCAAATAATCCATCAGGATTGACAAATTAAGTTATAAAACGGACGAAAGGTAACGCCTTATCGTCCGTTTCGAATTCTCTATAAGCATACTAATCCTTAATCAGAACATGATTACCGTTGATAGTTACCCATTTCCCGTCAGCATTTGCAGAAGATGTTTTTTATAGCAATAATATCATCTCGCATCTTCTGTGGTAAATCATAAAAGCTTTTACCATATTCCTTTTCAATTTCTGCGGCAATTTCCCGCCCCTGATTGTTATTCCACGAATCCATGTTCCATTCCTCCGGTGGATTATTTTTAGTTTCATACTCATGATAAATGCCACCAATGGTGCTTCCCCAGTTACCTTTATTAAAATACATATCCGCACTGCCAAAAGTATGTTTAAATGCATCTGCCTCATTATTCCAGAATTCATGACCTTGTCTCGGACTTGTTTCAAATCCGTATTTTTTCTGATATTGCCAGGTTTTACGTACCATTTCGTCATTAAAATTTTTACGTGCTTGTTTACTTGTCGCCAATTTTCCATATTGGTTTAATTCATCTCGAAATTTATCAGCTAATAGTTTCTTCATTAATTCTTCTATATATTCTTTGTTATTTGACATATTGTTACCTTTCTTTTTTTGTATTTTGTTGTATCATTTTGGGTATGAAATTTTTAGATTTTAGGAAATACTTTTTTTCATATATTTGTATAATATTAGGAATACTATCAATTATATTTTTTTACTTATCATCTATATATGAGCCACCATATATCCCTAATAACGAACCAACAAATTTTAATGATTACCGTATTCAACCATATACAATCGGAATGTTCTTATCACTATTTTGTTATTATCTTTGTATAATTCTTTTTGCAATAGAAATATTATTACGTAAAATTTTTCCCAATCTAAAATTTCAATTTAAAATGCAATTGCCTGACAAAATGAAACGTTTGCTCTCTGTTATCTTTTATATATTATTTGCTTTGGCTACAGTACCTTTAATTTTCACTATTGCAATTTTTATCGCCGCAAACTTCATGTAATTCAGGCTCTTATTTAATTCATAGGCTATCACTCCTTTCGATTTTTATACAAAAAAAAGAGTAAGGTGAGATTTTCCATTAAATTATCTTACCTTACTCTTTTTTGTATTATTTAATTGTACATTTTTATTATATCATTTATATTCAAATTTCGTCAATATTAAAAGACTGTTTTATTTTTATGATACAATATTCATCAAAAAGAGGGTTAGTATGAATTTTGAAGAAAAAACTTTGTGTTCCGAATGTGTTTATGACGGTAAGATTATGACCGTATGCCGCGATGATGTTCAAATTGCTACGGGTCAAAAATCTTTTCGCGAAGTCGTTCACCATTCGGGCGGGGTTGTGGTTGCCGCAATCACAAATAACAACACGATTCTTACTGTAAAACAGTTTCGTTATCCGTTGAAAAAAACTATCATTGAACTTCCGGCAGGAAAACTCGAAAAAGGAGAAAATCCCGATATCGCTGCCGCACGTGAACTTGAAGAAGAAACCGGTTATAAGGCTAACAACTGGAAATCACTTGGTTTTATCTATACATCACCAGGATACAGCGACGAAAAATTATACCTTTATCTTGCAACAGATTTGGAATTTGTAGGCGAACATCCCGATGACGGTGAGGTTTTAAAAGTTTACGAATTCCCGATTGATGAATTTATTCAACAGGTCAAATCAGGTGAAATTTCGGACGCAAAAACAGTTTGCGCAATTATGAGGGCATTTTATGATTAAAATGGTCGCAACAGATATTGATGGAACAATTATCCGTTGGGATACAGGTTTTTCCGAAAATGTAAAAGCCTGTATAAAACGTCTCAAATCGCGTGGAATTAAGGTTGTACTGGTTACAGGCAGAATGCACCGCGCCACGACACCAATTGCATACGAACTTCGACTTGCAACACCAATTGTTTCATATCAAGGCGGCTTGATTAGAGATTTCAGCGGAAAAACGCTCCATCAATGTAATCTTTCTGATGATTATGCAAAAAAAATCATTAAATGGGCGCGCGAAAATAATATTCACATAAACCTTTACCTTGACGACAAACTCTATGTCGAAAAAGACAACGACTTTGTAAAAAGATACACAGACGGAAAATTCGTTACCTACGAAGTTTGCAATTTCGACGACCTTGAAATCTGTAATGTGAACAAAATTCTCGCAATAGATTATACCGATGCAGAAAGGGTTACCGGCTGGGTAAACGAGTTAAACCAAAAATACCCCGAACTTTATGTAGTAAAATCAACCCCTTATTTCTGCGAAATCGGCAACCCTAATGCCACAAAATCACTCGGAGTCGAATTTCTGGCAAAAATGTGGGGAATTAATAAAGAAGAAATTCTAACCATCGGCGATCAAAATAATGATATTGAACTCCTCAAAGCAGGCGGTATTTCCGTTGCAATGGGGAACGCAACGCCTGAATTAAAAGCCTGCGCAGACTTTGTCACCGATACAATCGACAATGACGGTTTTGTAAAAGCAATGGAAAAATTCGTTTTTAATCCTCAAAAATAAAAAGTTTATAAAGTTCAATATCAAGAACTTTTGCAATCGCAGCAACGGTTTCAACCGTTGGCGACTGAATTCCGCGCTCAACGTTACTAATCATATTGTTGCTCACTCCCGAACGAAATGCCAGCTCCTCCTGAGTCATACTCAGTCTCGTTCTGCGTAACCTTATATTCATGCCTACTTTAGCTGTTGTTTCTTTATTTTTCATACACATTATAATATAATATTGACACATTATAATCTAGCTATTATAATGTAAATGTTTACAATTATAATAGGAATTAATAATGAATAAACTTTTGGATGATATGGAATATGAACTCACAAATATAAAAAATCTCTTTTTGACTCTTAATAACGCTATGCAATACTGCCACGACTCCGACAAAGACACTAACCATCTCCAAACCCTGAGTAATTACACTTACAGACGTTTTGACAAGTTCGTAAACAATTTCCAAAAAATGGAAGTAAAATATATACAAAATCATCCCAAATCCCCTTATTCAAAGGATTTTACACCAGACAATCTTTAGCCCCAATTGTAAACAAATGTTAATTATATGTAATAAATATATACTTTGTACGCAATTTTTCAATATCAAAATACTTTATATAAATACCAGAGCAAATATAAGGAATTACAAAACAGGAAATGATGTAAATATTTGTTACAAAAACGGAAAAAATCAGTTTAATTATTAAAGATTAAACAGATATATGACGATTAAGAGAATGTGAGTAAATAACGGAGAACAAAAATGGGATTCGACAAAATTAACGGAAATTTAGGAAATGTAAACGGATTTTTATTCGGCAAAAAAGTTAACAAAGAAGATGCAGCAAAAGCCGAAGCTAAAAAAGATGTACCTGTAGGTCAAACTCAGACAGCAGCAGAAACCGCAAACATTGATAAAACAAATTTAAACCTTGATATGAATGCAATTATGGGCTTGCATTTGACACAAAAGGCAGGCAAAGTTGACACATCCGAACAGGCAACATTTGCCAGAATGGAAAAAGCATTCGCTCAAGAACCTGAAAGTTATCGTCTTAAACAGGAATTTGGTATCCCTGCCGAAATCGAAGGACTTGACGATGATATCGCAGCATTTTTACCTGCAAAAGCATTAGCATATATTGCAAAAGCAACACCTGAAATTAAAGAAAGAATCGGTGCAGCTTCCGTAAACGAATTCGACCGTATGGTTGCAATGGCTTAAGATAAGCTTATAAATAAACATTTACTCACACACATTAAGTGGCTGGCTCAAAAAGTCAGCCATTTTATTTTATAAACGTAGGGCTTATACCGCCCCAAGCTCTGCATTATAACGTAGGGCTTGTGCAGCCCTACAACCCGCAGTTCATTTCTTTCTCTTTTATTGCGAGTAAAAGAGAAAGAATTACTGGTGCGGGTACAGAGGCGCATAGCCCCTGAAACATAATTTAATGTTAATTAAATGGGTTTGGGTACGCAGAGTACCCAATACATATTTTTTTCGTGTATAATTTTGTTATGGGAATTTATTTTTTCTACGGTGAAGAAGATTTTAATATTGAACAGGAAGTCGAAAAACTTAAAAAAGGTCTCGATAAAAATTTTCTTGAAATGAGTTTCAAAACATATAATAACCCGAAGTTTGCGGATTTGATTTCAATTCTCAGAACCCAGCCGATGATGTTTGGAAAAATGCTTATTGTGATTAATTGCATAGATTATTTTTCCAAAACTTTTGAGGACAAGGAGATGAAAGAGATTGCCGCAGCATTGGAAAACAATAACGAAAATCTTGATATTGTTTTTGTGGCACAGCTTCCGCGCGATGAGGGCAAAAAACTCGACAGCCGTAAGAAATTTTTTAAAACCCTTTCAAAATATAACGCAAAAGAATGTGCGCCTATTCCGACATATAAAACCGCCGAACTTGAAGGTTGGTTAAACAAACAGGCAAAATCGAAAAAGCTTAAACTTGATTCAAAAGCCGCAACGGCAATGATTGCGCAAATAGGAAACAACCTCAGACAACTTGATACGGAATTGGAAAAACTTCAACTTATGGCATATCCGAACGATTTGGTTACGGCGGATATGGTTAAGGAAATTTGCATTTCAACAGAAGATTTGTTTGCGTTTTCGGATTACCTTATGGAAGGGAAAAAAGATTTAGCGCTCAAAGAATATCGTAGGCTTCTTGAGAAAAAGTATTGCCTGGAGATAGTTTCGACGCTTCAAACAATGGTAAGAAGATGGATTATATTAAAGGCGAAATCCGCAGAATGTTCGCCGACGGAACTTTCCAGACTCACAGGTCAACATGAATACGTTGTTAAATTAACATTGCAAAAATTAAAAAATTCAAACCTGAAAGATTTGGTAAAACTAAAACAAAACATTACGGAAGCAGAATACAGAATAAAATCGGGACTTTCACAAAACCCTGAATCGGAGGTGGAAAATGCCTTCTTTAAATAACGTCAGAGAACAATATCCGTTTTTAATAAATTATTTTTCAAAGGGAATTGAAAATTCCGAAAAAAATATTGCGCACTGCATTTTATTTTATGGAACAGATATTCAGGCACAATATGACCTTGCGCTGGAAGTAGCGAGAATGCTGAATTGTACGGGCGACCATACCGAAAATTGTACTTGTTTGAATTGTAACTGGATTCGCGAAAACAAACACCCCGCGGTTTTGACTATTTCGAAAGTTGACAACAAACCTTCTAATGACGAATCTAAAACAGTTATTTCTATTGACCAGGCGAGAATGATTAAGAACGATCTTCTCGTAACTTCTGATTACCACAGGGTTTTGATTTTCTGTGACAAAGATAAAGACTGCAATGTCTGCGGTTTGAATGTAAATAATTTTCAGGAACCGACAGCAAACGCGCTTTTGAAAACTTTTGAAGAACCCCCGTCAGGTACAACTTTCTTCTTTTTGACAAAAGATAAATCTGATATGATTTCGACAATAATTTCGCGCGCGCAGTGCTTTTTTGTTCCGTCAATGAAGGAGGACGAAAGGGATTTTTCTCTTGTGAAAGACGCGTTAGAAAATTATCTTGAACTTGAACGCAGCAAGGTTTTGGATTTGAATGACAAACTTCTTTCGATTGCAAGAGAAAATGAACCAATGGAGGTTCTTGTACAAATTCAAAACTATATGACAGAACTTTTGAAATCGAATCTTCATAATAAACTTTTAAAATTAAAACTTATAAAAGATATTAATTCCGTTGAAAAAGCAAAGAAAGAATTACAATTAAATATGAATATCCAGACAGTAATCGAAAATCTTTGCTTTGAACTGATGCTGTAACATTTCTCCCCAAAATTTATTTTCTCGAGCACGCTCCCACTCCGTTCCCGCTATCATCTCGAAAACAAATTTTTGCATGAAATAGTCAAATGTAACAAATTGCCCGACCTTTTGCAACAGGATATAATTATATTATGAAAAAGTTCGATATCTTTAATCAGTTTAGGGATGCTGTTATTATCGTAAACAAAAAACGCGAAGTGGTTTATCAAAACTATACTTTCAAACGTTGGTTTGCGGATTTTTCGAACCTGAAAAAATTCTCCCACAACTACAATTTTGATATCTGCCCGCTTTCGAGCGAAAACCTCGAAAACTATTCTCCCATCTATCATGCACTGAACTGTGAGGAGGACTTTTTTGCCTCTGTTTCCTATCAACAAAATCGTGAAAAAATTTCATATTACGATATGTCTGTTCTTAAAAAAGGAAATTATTCGATTTTCTTTTTCTCTGACGTAAGCGCTCAGGCAGAACTCGGCAAATCTCAAAAACGTTACGAAAAACTTCAAAAGGATTACAAAAATCTTGAAGAAGAAAACGAAGATTTACAAAAAATTAAACAAAAAGCCCAGTCGCAAGCAATCCGAATCGCCCTCATAAACAAGGTTTCCAACATCGTCAGAGAATCCATGGACATATCAAAAATTCTCAATTCAGCGCTCACTGAACTCGCTCTAATGTTCGGTGCATTCAAGGCTTATTACGCAGAGGCAAAGAACAAAAACTTCAAAATTATAGAAATCTACGGCTCAAAAAATACCGGAGACGATACCCTCATATCCTTTGATGACGAAACTTTTCGCACAATTTGCGATAATAAAATTTCGGTCGTCCACTGCTTGAAAGAATATATCGACGCTGTTCCTTTCAAACAATCCGTAATGCGCGTAATCGTCCCTGTTTTTCACCTCCAAAAACTCACAGGCGTAATAGTTTTACTAAGTTACCAGAAACGCGAACTTTCAGAAGAATTGGAAATTCTTGAAGCAATATCCTTCCAACTCGGCAACGCAATCATCAGGGCACAGCTCTATCAGCGCAATATTCAGACGGTTAAAGAACTCAAAAATACACTCAAAGAACTGAAAGAAACGCAAATTCAACTAATAAATTCGGAAAAAATGGCGTCACTCGGTCAACTCGTCGCAGGCGTCGCACATGAAATCAATACTCCTGTAGCATCCATTAAGTCAAATAACGGACTCTTTGCTAAACTTATTCCGCAAATCAACGACCCCGAAATCGCAGATATAATGCAGGAAATCAACCAAATCGACAGCGAGGCAATTCAACGTATCAGCAATATCGTTGTTTCTTTGAAAAAATTCGTAAGGCTTGATGAAGCAGAACTTCAAGAGGCTGATATTAACAAAGAACTTGACCTGACGCTTGATTTAATCCGCCACGAAACAAAAAACCGTATAGAAATAATAAAAAATTACGGAAACCTGCCTCCCATCAACTGTTACCCGAATATGCTGAATCAAGTGTTTACAAATATTTTAGTCAATGCTTGTCAAGCCATTGATGAAAAAGGAACGATTACAATCACAACAAATTTTCAGGGCGAAACTTTGACTGTGAGCATAAAAGACACCGGTAAAGGTATTCCTGAAGAAGAAATTAACAAAATTTTTGCGGCAGGCTATACAACAAAAGGTGTAGGAGTCGGCACAGGGCTTGGTTTAGCGATTTGTTCAAAAATAATCGAAAAACATAACGGCGAAATCTGCGTAAACAGTGAGATTGGCAAAGGCAGTGAGTTTATTATTACTATCCATAGTAAGTAGTATTTGTAAAGTTATGTTACGCACATTCGTCTATTATAATCTGAATTTACCCTAATTTTAATTAAACAATCATTAAATTTGTATAAATAATACATTTAACCTAAGAAATTGTTTGAAAAATATGCTATTATGATAGTATAAAAGATAAAGTGTTAAGGATACCCTTATTCAAACGTCAACCTTGCACTTATCCCCCAAATACAGCAGTCACAAGACATCAAAGGTTAGTATTTAACAGTAAAAGGTGAATTTGTTACAAAGATTTAATATAAAGATAGAAAAAAGGCAATAATATTCTCCAAAAATTTTTTATAAAAGAGTAGGTGTAGAATATTATTTCTGGTGTCGGAGGAAAATTAATGACAATTAGTGTAAACAGTAAGAAAAAACAAGTTAAAAAATCATTTGACGAATTATTGATGGATTTGAAAACAAGTAATTCCGAAAAGGTTAGATATAATGCAGCCCGTGTTCTCGGTGAAATGGGCGATTCTAAAGCTGTTGAACCTTTAATTGAAGTTTTAAAACACGATAAAAACGGTTCTGTTCGTTTATACGCAGCAAGAGCCCTCGGTGAATTAGGCGATTCTAAAGCCACAACTCATTTAATCGAATCTTTAAGAGAAGACCGCAATGTTGACGTTCGTGTTCGTGCGGCACGTGCACTCGGTCGTTTGGGTGGCGCTATCGTTGTTGAACCGCTTGTTGAAGCTCTTAACGATGAAAACCCTCAAGTTTGTATCACTGCAACTGACGCTTTAATCGAAATCGGTGATGTTGCAACAGATGCACTTATTGATTCTTTGGATCACGAAAAAGTTAATGTACGTTGCGACGCAACAAGAGCTTTGGGCGAAATCGGAAACAAAAAAGCTGTTGATAAGGTTATCAATATGTTGTATGACGAATGGGTTAACGTAAGAATTTATGCAGTAACTTCACTTGGCAAATTGAATGATACAAAAGCCGTTCCTGCATTGATTGATGTTATGAAAAACCGTTCCGAAAACGAACTCGTAAGAGCAGGCGCAGCAGCAGCACTCGGTGTACTTCGCGACCAACGCGCATTGCTTCCGTTGAGAGAATTGATTATGGAAGCTGAAGAACTCGGTGAACTCGAAGATACTGCTTTAAAATCATTCAAAAAAATCATGGCTGCAAACTGGCAATCAATTCCTGGCGCAACCGTTCAAAAGAAACCTGCTGCAACTTTTTAACATAATAGCAGAATAGTTCAGTGGCTTTGCCGCAATATGTCATAATCAAAGAGACCGCAAGTTGCGGTCTTTTTTAAATTATGTTATAATAGATATATAAGGAGGATGGAATGAAAACACTGACTATGAAAGGATTTCCGACAGGGGGGGGGGGGGCACGGCTGAGCCGAAACACAACTCTGGAGCGGTTTTTTACAAACCAATTTGCACGAAATTTACAAAACAACCAAAAAATTTGAAAGC
>CAOJDT010000069.1 GCA_948433295.1 uncultured bacterium | reverse complement strand
ATTATATTTTTTACAAAAGATATTCAATCGCCCGAACAGTTGTCGGAACTTTCTGCAGAATTGAACAAAATTGCCGCAATTCCGCCATTTCTTTCTATTGATCAGGAGGGCGGCAGGGTTGAGCGTACAGAAAATATCCACAAGGGCAAAAAGTATCTTTCTGCAAAATTTGCCTTTGAAAAAGGTGATGACTTTCTGCGCGGGCAAACCGAACAGATTGCACGTGAACTTAAATCATACGGATTGAATATGAATTTTGCGCCTTGCATTGATGTTAATACCAATCCTGCAAATCCGATTATAGGTGAAAGGGCTTTTTCCGATAAAGTTGACGAAGTTATAAAAGCGGAAAAAATCGTTTCTGCCGTATATCGCGAACACGGGATTATACCATGCGCAAAACATTTTCCGGGACATGGTGACGCTAATGCCGATAGTCACCATACCTTACCGCAAATAAATCTTTCGCTTGAAGAAATGGAACAAACACACATAAAGCCATTTGCCGAAGCCGTGAAAAATGGTATTGAGACCGTTATGGTTGCGCATTTGCACTGTACATGCTTTGAAAAAGATGTAATTCCGACATCATTGAGTCGTAATGCAATTTCGTATCTTCGCCGGAAGCTTGGCTTTCAAGGTGTAACTATTTCCGATGATATGATTATGAAGGGCGTTGCTGATTTTGGAACTCCGGAAGCTTGCGAAATGGGAATTCGTGCTGGATTAAATATGTTTATATTCAGAAATTCTCAGCCCGAAATTATCAATGTCATCGAAACCTTAGCGCAAAAAGCTTTAAATGACCGTGAACTTTTTGTCAAAATTGAGGATTCTTATTCCCGAATTATTAATCTAAAATGTAAAGCGGATTTGATTTAGCCAGAGTTTTTAACTTTTCAAGGCGTGCTTTGACCACAGGGGCTTTGTGCGAATTAGGTTTTTTTACGAGAAATTTTCTGTAATACCTTTGAGCCTCCGCACGTTTGCCCAGTTTGTCAAAGCATGTGCCTATGCCTAAATAGGCGCGGTAAAACTCGGGGTTGAGTTTGAGTATTTTATTATAAAGAAGGCTTGCTTCTTTGTAATCATTCAATTTCATAAGTAAATCGGCTTTTTTTTCATAGCCTTTTATGAATTTCGGCGAATTTTCGATTAATTTTTGATAAATCATTAACGCCATATCGGCTTCTTCGCACATTTCGTGAGAAATTCCCAATTGTAAAATCGCGTTCGGATTGTCAGGGTTAATCTGTATTGCCCTAACAAAATTCTTTATCGCGCCGCAAGGGATTCCTTCTGCGAGGTGACAGAGCCCCAATTCATAGAACGCTTCGTAAAAATCGGCGTTGATTTCGGTTGCTTTTTCCAGATATTTGATGGCTTTGGCGTAATTTTCCAGAGCTTTATAACACAATCCCAGCCCGTAGTATGAATTTTCATCGTTACGGTTAATCAGGATTGCGTTCAAATAATTTGACGCGGCTTCCTGATAGGAATTTTTTTGTCTGAGTGCGTCTGCGAGCAGGCAGAAATTTACCTGCGATTCGCTCGTTGACGGGGTTATATTCTTTTTTGCCGTTTTAGCAGTCATGTGTCCTCGCTTTACTTTATAATTCTACTTTTTTTTCTGGTTTTGCAGAACAATCTAAGGATTTATAAGCTTATCAATCATTGGATTTATTATTTTGCTTATGGTATAACATTAATATGAGATGGCTTTTAATATTAATGATAATGTTGGGCGGTATGTGTGTATTTGCGGAACCGGAAGAGGTATCGCTGGACGGTGTTACGCCCGAAAAAATTGAACTTCCGAAAACTGATGTCAAGATGAAGACTTCACTTATCATGAATGACACGGAGGTCATGCAGGAACTTGTCAGAATGCAAAAGGTCAAAGACCTTGAAGATATAGAAGCTCTCTGGAAGGGCACTGTAGAAAATAATCAGGTCATCGAATTTGCGCTAAAAAAACTTGCAACTCCCGAAAGCCAGAGGAGAATTCATTCCTCTTTAATGTCCAAGACTCTTTCTGCACTTGTTGCCGGGGCATCGTTTGCTCCATCCTTAATCGGTGCGGATTATATGGTTCAAAGCGGTGCTTTTGCCGCAGGTCGTCTCGCACAAAATTTGATTAACAAAAAAAATATTCCGACAGAAATTCCGATTACCGATACCGAACTCATTGAACTTGCGGGCTTAATCGAAAATCTTCAGGATAAAATCATTAACGCGTATTACAATTATAAAGGCGCACTCTCGCAGTTGAAAGAAACCCGTTCAAAGTTGCTTTTGTATAATAAAAATTACTCAAACGCACTGGATAGAGATGATTTGCTGGAAATTACGATATCTTCATCGTTATATGATAATATGGCGCTGGAGGAGTATTATTACCTTCAGAATGCTAAGAAATATCATCTTGAATTACAGAGACTTGCGGGCAAAAAAGTTGTAGAAAGCCTCAATATGTATCAGTATAATTACAATACAACCTTGTTTAAGGGAGGTGAAAAATGATGAAAAAATTATTATTACTCTCTCTTATGTTTACAGCGATGCCTGTTTTTGCCGCAACTACGCTTGAAGATATGGACCTGCAGGGTCCAAAACCGCCCGCATATCGCGTAGGTCTCAGTGATACCCCCGAAAACCAATACATTGAGGTTAAACAGAATATAGAGAAAAAGGAAGTTAAAACCAATATTGAAAACATTGACCCGGGTGAATTGACTTATGCCGATTTGAGTATAAAAAAGATGTCGATGGAGATTTCAAAAGAACTTGAACTTGAAGAAAACGATATGATGGGGGATTTGTCCCTTCTCTGGCAGGGCGCTGCGTCAAAGAGCGATACTATAAGTTTTGCCCTCTATAAACTTGCAAATCCCGATGAGGACAAGCCTAATGAAAAATCCGTAAAAAAAGTTCTCCTGAATCTTGCCAGTATGTCAACTCTTGCGGGTGCCACAATGGGAAATCCTGTCCTTGCCGCAGGGTCAATGCTCGGAAGCAGTGTTTTCGGTATTTTTTCTCAGGATACAAAGGCTCTGAATTATAAATATACCAAAGTTTCTGACGCGGATATGATTATTTTGATTCGTAAAATCGAAGACTTGCAACAAAATACCGTAAACCTTTACTACGATTATATGACGGCGAAAAAGACGGTTGATTTGCTTGCAAAAGTTACCGAACAGCGCAAAAAAAATTACGACAATGCGCAAGAACAGTCACGTGAAGTAATTTTGATTACTGATGCCTATTACAGAACGGCTGTCGATGATTTTAACAAAGCACGCGCAACCTTTAACGCAAGACGTGCGGCACTGGAACAGTTTGTCGGAAACGATATTTTTGTGCAGTTTGAAAAAACACTTGCCGAAAGAGATAAAAAATGATGAAATTTGTACCGTACGAAGTCCTTACAGGTCAGGAAAATATGCAAAAAGACAGCGATTTGCTGGATTTTGCAATTTCCGAGAAACTTGATTACCCGATATTCAGACTCTACGGATGGCGTCCTGCCTGCATTTCGCTCGGCAGGAATCAGCAAGACTCTTTTATAGACAAAAAGTTTCTGAAAGATACTAATATAGATGTGGTTAAAAGGCTTACCGGAGGCAGAGCTTTGCTTCACGATGACGAAATCACATACAGTTTTATTTGTCCTTTTTCGTATTTAAAGCATGGTGAAAACGTCACAAAATCTTATATTGAAATTTCTGAAATTCTTATTGAAAAATTCTCGAAACTCGGAATTGAACTGGACTTTGGCGGTTCAAAACCTGTTAATACAAAATTTGATTACTGCATGTTGATTTCAACGGGCGCGGATTTATGTTACAGAGGCAAAAAGCTTATCGGTTCGGCGCAGTGCCGTAAAGAAGGTTATATTCTCCAACACGGCTCAATTCTTTACGATTACGACAAAGCACTGCTTGAAAAGATTTTTCACGAAAACGTATCAACAGACAGTATTACCTCTATAAAAGAAATTAATCCTAATCTCTCAAAAGAAGATATAATAAGAGTTTTGAGCGAAATGTAACGATATATTAAGTAATATTTGTCCTGTTAAGCAATTTTTGTTTAATGAAATTCTTTATATAAATACAGGGGATTTAAACATTAGGAGTTAAAATTATGTTTAACGGGGTAACACAAGTTCCGAATATGGTTGCGTTTAATGCGTTGTATCCTTATTCTTGGGTATCAAATTACGGAAATCAATTGCAATTTAATATTATGAATACGGATATTCCTCCGCAAATGGCATATATGGCTCAAAATGCGATGAATCCTTTCTTCTGGGCTAATTACAATTTGGCGATGTCTTCTATGCCGATTATGCCTTTCAATTATAATGATATGCTTAATCAACAGGCACTTCAAAATTCTTATAATCAAGGCGCTATGCTTGGTGAAACTTTAAAATTTAATAATGATGTTCAGCAATTCGGTTCAAATATTGCTGCTTTAGGCTCAAAATTGACTCAAATGGCTAATACTAAAAATATTACCGATGAGCAAAAACAAGCTGTTGAAGCTCTCAAACAAAGAGTCGAAGATTTCCAAAAGAAATATCAAGAGTTTGTACAAAATTCTCAAAATCAAAACTTAGCAACTAAAAAAGAACAGCTTGAAGCATTAAAAGGTGAGTTCTTGGAATTGCAAACTGCTGTAAATGATTTAGCTGCAGACTTTGCACCTGCTGCAGGTTCTTCAACAGGTTCTCAAGACGGCAGCACCGGTGCTTCAAGTGCAGATAATGCTGACAATGCAGCAGCTACAGGTGCAGGAACCGCTGCAGGTACAGGTACTACAGAAGGTGCCGCTGAAGGAGATGCTGCTTCCGGTACTGCTGAACAACAAGCAATTACAGAACAACAAGAAATATACAGATTAAATCAAATCTGCCGTATGCTTGACAAAGCAATGGACGGTATGGGAACCGATTATGACGGCGAAGAAGGTATGAAAACCGTTCTTGAAGCTCTCATAACACCTGATAATGTAGTCGAAGTATGGGATCAATGGAACAAAACTTACGGAAAACAAGGTTCTTATGCAGATGATGAAGACGGATTTATTGAAACTTTGATGGATGAATGCGAATTCGGTCAAAAAGAAGAAATCGCTACAATCATAATTGATGCGATGGAACAACGCGCAGCTTTGAAAGGTATTGATGTTTCGGCTGAAGTTGCAGTAGCAAGAGCAGCGGCAAGAAGCAACTGGCTCGGATGGAGCAACAGCGACAAGATTCAAGAAACAGTAAAAGCTTTATACGAAAAGTTGAAAGCTTAATCGTAAATTGAAAAGTTTATATTTAATAATTCCTCAATTTGTAAAAGGTGCAGCTAAGAGCTGTAGTTAGTAGTGTAGGTGAATATATGCCTCCTTTATGTTCAAGGAGGCTTTTAATTATCCCAGATAAACTTTTGCCAGTTCAATATCGCTCTGGGTGGTAATTTTAATGTTTTTGTAACTTCCGTCGATTACATAAACATCTTCGCCGAGTTCTTCGACCATTCCCGCGTCATCGGTAAAGTTTTTGCCTTCGAATTTTTCGTGTGCTTTTAAAATTAAATCATACGAAAACGCCTGCGGAGTCTGCGTATTATATAATTTCGAACGGTCTATGGTTCGGATAATTTTTCCGTGCTGAACTTCTTTTATTGTGTCGATTGTTTTTGTCATAACCGAAAGCGCGTTGACTTCTTTTACCATTGTTGCGCAAATGTTTATCAATTCAGTCGAGATAATAGGTCTAGCTCCGTCGTGTATGATTACGTAATCGCATTTGTCGGCTTTAAGTCCGTTATAAACCGAAGCCTGTCTGGTTTGTCCGCCTTCGATTATTTCAATATTTTCGTAATCTTTGAAAATTCTTTGTAAATCTTCTTTTATTGATGCGTTAGCGCAAATAATAATTTTATCGACATTCGCATATCTGAATGCGTCGACGGTAAATTGTATGACTTCTTTTCCGTTGATTTTTTCCAGTAATTTATTGTTATTGCCGAAGCGGGATGAGGTTCCGCCTGCGGTAATTATTGCATTGATTTTCATTGTTTCTCCTCAAAGTGATTAAATAATTTTCTTTCGACATCTTCTTTTGTATAGATTTCGCTGCCGATTTTTACGCCCAGCCCCGGTTTAACTTCTCCGATTACCGTTAAATCGTCGGGCTGAGATGTAGTGGCGACCAGTTGGTAATCTTCGCCGCCGTACAGAATTACATCTTTGTAATTTTCAAATTGTTCCAGAGTTTTGTCATAAGGGATTTTGTCGAAATCTATATCCAACAAAACACCGCTCTCATTGGCAATTTGTGATAAAGCGTCCATAAGTCCGTCAGAGGTGTCCATCATTGCGTAATTTTCTTTTTGCGTTGTTGCAATTTTTTCGGAAAATTTCTTTTGCGCTTCGGGCATGAGGTGGGAAATCGTGAATTTATCGTCACGTTTGCCGTTTAGAAGCATTTTTAACCCTGCGGCGCTTGAGCCGTGGTTACCTGATACAATAACTTTCTGTCCGACTTTAGCGTTTTTGCGTGAAGAAATCTTTCTGCCCTGTGTTGTTCCGATTGCCGTTACGGAAATATAAATCTTGTCGCTTCCCGTAATATCGCCGCCTACGATTTCAATATCTTTGCAGGCGTCTTTCATCCCTCTGTAGAATTCTTCAACAAAATCAGAACTTATGTCTTTCGGAAGAGAAAGCGCAACGGTTAGATATTTTGGTTCGGCACCGCTTGCGCATACATCTGAAATGTTTACCATTGCAGACTTATATCCTATTTGATAAGGGGTTGCGAATTCCCGTTTAAAATGGACGTCTTCAACAAGGCTGTCCTGCGTTATTACAATGCCCAAATCTTTCAAATAAGCGCAATCATCTCCGATGTATTCGGATTTGAGTGTGTTTTTTATTATGTTTATAAAGTCTTTCTCTTTCATTAGTATTGCTAATTAAGGTCGTGTTCAATAAGTGTGATAAATTCGTTGACGAGAGTTTCGTTCCATTTTTTGCCGCAATCTTTTTTAATTTCTTCAAGAGCCTCTTTCGGGCTGAGTTTGCTTCTGTAAGTTCTCTGTTCGGTTAGTGCAAAATATGCGTCAACAATAAGAATAATTTGTGATGTAAGCGGAATCTCATTTTTTGCGATTTTTGCGGGATATCCGGAGCCGTCCCAGTTTTCGTGGTGGTGCTGGATTATCGGAATAATATCCTGAATATAAGATATCGGACTTAGGATTTCTTTTGCCGCAATTATCGGATGGGTTTCGATATGGTTACGTTCTTCTTCTGTCAGAGGAGAAGTTTTAATCAGCAATTCTTTTGGCAGCATAAGGTTTCCGATATCATACAGAAGAATTGCGATTTTCAATTTGTCTATCTCGTCTTTAGGCAGGTCAAAACGTTTGGCGAGGCTGACTGCCGTGAGTAATTTCGATTTGACTACTCCCTTTTCGTGGAGCGGGTTGTAGGTTTGGGTAAGAATATCCGCAACCGAATAGAGAATTTCTTTTTGTGACTGATTTGTTTTTAATTTTTCGCAAAGTTCATTGGAAAGTTCTTGCGGAATAGGCATATTATGTTTTGAGAGAATATCGGTGAACGTATTAACCGCGATTTCCTGCCAAGAAACTTCCGAAGCGGAAGTTGCCAGTGTAACTCTGTTTCTTCCGTTGCGTTTTGATAGATACATTGCCTGATCGGTTAGTTCCATGAGTTCTTCAAGATTGTCGGAATGCTCCAAAAACGTTGCAACGCCGACGCTTGCCGTAACATGTCCTATTACATCAAGTTCTTTTTCTTCTATGGCTTTTCTTATACGTTCCGCCGCAATCATAGCGCCTTCGGAGGAAATTCCCGGTAGAATCACGTTGAATTCCTCGCCACCCATTCTTGCTGCCGTATCAATCGAACGCGCATTTTGTTTAAGTACGTCGGCAACTGTTTTAATTGCAACATCGCCGTATGCGTGTCCGAGTTTGTCGTTAATTTGTTTCAAAAAGTCCAAATCTATTCCGATAACACTGAACGGCTGACCGTTACGCTGTGAACGGACGGATTCTTTTTTCAGATAATCTTCAAAATATCTTCTGTTATAAAGTCCCGTGAGGGCATCTGTTACGGCTTGTTCCTTTACTGCTTCAAAAAGGTCTGCAATAGTTATTGCAACTTCGATTTGCTGTGCGAACATTGATAAGAAATCTTTTTCCGACTCTGCCATATCTTCACGAGAAGAGAACACGCCGAAGATTCCGAACGGTTTTTCGCGAGAATAGAGCGGAATCGTAATCATTGATTTAACGGATTTATCTTCAAGAATTTTTTGAACCATATCATCTGTTATATCAGGCATTATCGCACGTAATGTACTTGCGATATCGGTTGTTTGGATAATTTCTTTATTTTCCAGAGTTTTGTAAAAAATTGAATCTTTAGTATATGCGAGCCTTTTAGTCTGAATAGGTTCAGGCAAAACAAAATCCGCACGTTTTATGACTTCATCCTGAGCCTCGGCAAGAACAATCATGTAATCGCCGTTTTCGTCGGTTAATTTTCGCATAATAGTGCAATGAAGATAGCCGAGTTCACCCTGAATACTGTTTACGATTGTTTCCATTACGCTTACGAGAGGTTTTGCGGAATTCATCATATCCCAGATATGTTGAATCGTAAGCATACGTTTGTTAGCGACATTTAATTCATGAGTGCGTTCGACAATTTCTTTTTCAAGTTGAAGATTGCGTTCGTAAATTTCCAGATAATCCTGTTTTCCGCTGTAGATATTGCTTTCTACTTCGGAAATTTTTCTGCGTATTTCGTTTATTTTATCAAAAAATTTCATTGAAAAGACCCGTGTATTATTCTTTAATTATACACTATTTTTTATAATTTACAAGGTTATTCCAAAAATGCTGCGCCGATAACTCCCGAATAATCCCCGAGAGCGGCTTTTTTGAATTCGATTTTTGTTGCAGGAACGGGAAGTGATTTTGCGCGAGCCTTTTTAATTGTGTTTTTATAAAAATAATCTACGGCTTCCACAAGTCCTCCGCCGAGAATAACCAGTTTAGGATTAATGAAATTTATGATACTTGCAAGCCCGCCCGAAAGATATTCGGATGCCTCGTTTACGCATTGAATCACAAGTTCGTCTTCGCGTTCGATTGATTTTTGAATCATGCTTGAACTGATGGACTTACCGCCTTCAAGGTAATCAAGTATTACGGAATGTCTGCCCTTTCTCAGTGCCCCCTCGATTCTTTTTTCAATAGCCGAGCGTGATGCGTAAGCTTCTAAACATCCGTGAGCCCCGCAGGCGCATTGTCTTCCGTTCAAATCCACAATCATGTGTCCGATTTCGCCTGCCGTACCTGTTGCGCCGTGAATAATTTTGCCGTTTTTAACTATTGATGAACCAACACCTGTTCCGACAAAGACGCATACAAAATCGTCATATCCTTTTGCCGCGCCGAATTTCATCTCGCCCATTGCCGCTATTTCAACGTCATTGCCGAGATATATCGGTAAATTAAAATGGCTTGACAAATGTTCCCTGATATTCAAATCATAGCAATCCAAATTCGGTGCACCGATTAGGATACCGTTTTCCCTGTCAACTTGTCCCGCTGCGCCGACACCGATTGATTGGATGTTTTCAAGCGAAATTGAACTTTCTTCGATAAGTTCTTCAATTCCCTCGACCATTTTGCGGATAATATTTTTCGGACCTTTATCTTTTTTGGTCTTTTTTTTAACGTGATGAACAACCTCTCCCGTTTCTCTGTTTACAAGAGCGATGAGGATTTTTGTTCCGCCTAAATCTATTCCTATAGAAAATTTTTTCATACAATTGCATTATACACGAAAAATCAGGGGCTTGTAAATACTGCAAAAAAATGGTATAATGGGTGGAGGAGCGCGAGCGAGCTAAGGCTGAAGGCTTGATACGGCGACGCGAAGGCGGCGGCGTAGGAAAGCCGGAATGCCGTTACATGCGAGCGAGCAAGAAGCCGCTTCACCCTGACACTAGAATGCAGGGAAGCACGCGTAAAGAAAAAAGAATGGAGGTTGAAACAATGACAGTATCTTTAAAACGGGGGGGGGGGGCAAAC
>CAOJDT010000068.1 GCA_948433295.1 uncultured bacterium | reverse complement strand
CTGAGTGATAGCTAAGAATCTCATAAATTTTAAGATTTTTCGGCTAAAGCCTCGGGATGACAGTAATGTAGAAGTTTAGGTGTAAACTTGTATATAGCTTTAAATATAACTTATAAGTTATATTTTTATATGTAATAACATACTTTAATTAATCATAGTAAGAATATATAATTTCAGTATGAATAAAGATTCATTACTTAAAAAAATTGGTAAAAATGTAAAAATAATTCGTATTAAAAATGATTGGACGCAAGAAAAATTTGCAGAAATTTTAAATGTTAATACTTGTTATATTGGTAAAATTGAACGCGGTCGTCAAAATATGTCGCTCGGAAAGATTCTCGAACTTGCCAATGCGCTCGGGGTGGATATTGATAGTCTTTTAAAATTTAATGACTAGTACAAAATTTGCACATGAACGGTTCTTGTTCGTGCCTTGTTGTCAAAATCAATCAGAACGACTTGCTGCCATTGTCCGAGTTGCAAAGCACCGTCGATTAGCGGAACCATCGTATTATTACCAACGATAGAGGCTCTAACATGGGCATAGCCGTTGCCATCGTGCCAGGTTTCATCGTGATGGTAATCTTTTTCGACAGGCGCAAATCTTTCGAGGGCTTCCGGTAAATCTTTCAGCAATCCAGGCTCGTATTCTATATTTGTAATCGAAACGGTGCTTCCTGCTACATAAACATATACAACCGCGTTTTGAAGGTTATGTTTGTAAACTGCGTTTTGCACGTGACGCGTAATATCTTTGATATCGGTATTGCCTTTTGTGTGTATGATGAATTTTTCGTTAATTATCGTCATAATTCATACCTGATATCGCCGCGTTTAACGAGTTTTCTGCCGTTAGAATAAGTCGCGTAAGGGCTGTGTTTTTTTATCAGGTCGTGATAATCTTGACCGTCTTCAAGTTTAAATACGTTGAAGTCCGCGCATTTTCCGATTTTTATGGAGCCGATTGAATTATCCAGACGTAAAATTCTTGCAGGATAAATTGTCAGATATTTTATCAATTCGACAATATCCAATTCATTATCGCAGTTTGCCTGAATTGCTTCTTTCAAAAGGCTGTAATCTTTATCCGCTTTAAAACTCTGTGTTGAGAAACCGAAGTTTTCAGGGAAATATTTAAGAACGGTTTTGAGTCGCAATTTTTTGTTGCAGATTTCTTCGCTGTATGAAGGTTGATAAATAAATTTAACACCTGTTTCTGCGAGTTTTGCCAAATCTTCTTCGCTTGCGTAATTCGCATTTGCCGCAATAACTTTTTTGGTAAGAACTTTTAAATTCTCAAGATATTGAACCGGTGAAATATCGCTTTCGTAAGGCGTGATTTTATGCATTCCCATAAATTTGTGCAGCAAATCAATATCTGAAAATCCGTGCTCCAGCCATTCCATTTCATCCTGAGATTCCGCGAAACGTGTCATCAAAAGCATATTGTGTTTTCTGCAATATTTTGAGAAAAGTTCCCATAATTTTTTATGAACTCCTGAGATTGAATTAAGCATAATCCCGATATGAGTATTTTCGCCTTTATGCATAACCAAATCTTCTACTTTTGCGCGAAGTTCTTTAAATTGTTGTTTACTTTTCATTGAAGTGTCAGCAAAAACTTCGAAGAAAAGATAATTTTTGATAGGCATTTTATTGATTACATCAAAATACTTAAACTCTTTTGAAACCTGAGCAACGCATGTTGTACCTGCTTTGATTGACATATTAACACCGTCTTCAAAAGATTTGATTTTTTGTTTTCTGTCCATTGTGAAGTAGTTGCAGAGAATATTTGCCCATTTAGACGAATAATTATTCTGAGAAACTCCAACGAATGTGTATTTTCTGCTAAAGTTTATAAAGAATTTTTTAAGGATATTTTTAAGGTTATCAGGCTTGCTGTCGTTTTCGTTTGTGTATTGAAATTGAGTAAGCATGTCGACAAAACCCGGTGTAATAACCGCATTCCCGAGGTCTTTGACATATTTTTCTTCAAAGTTGACTTCGTGGTTTGGAATAATGTCGATAATTTTGCCCTCATCAACAACGAGCGCCATGTTTTCAAGAACACCATCTTCCGAAGTCAATATCCATTTAGCTTTATAACACTTCATAATATCCCCTTTTGAAATTATTCTACATTACTAAGGGGTAAAAATCAATAGCTGATTAACCGTAAAATTCATCTGCGTAATATGCGAATTCCAGGTGTCCTACGATTATTGTGTCACCGTCTTTGACGCCCATTGATTTAAGTTTATCAAAAACTCCCATGCCTGTAAGGATATTTTGGAACCTGATAACCTGTTCCGTGTTACGTTCATCCGTAACCTGTGCCAGACGTCCGATTTTTCCGCCCGTGATAATGAATATATCTTTTGCGGCTTTAACAATTTCGTAGGCGCTGTCGTCGTTGTTGTATGCTTCCAAATCTTCTTCGACAACAATATCCGAAATCGGTTTTTCTATTTCGTCGACTTTTTGTGACATAAAATGAACGAGCGGCTCTAAGTTTTCGCCTGTAACCGCCGAAATCATAAATACATCATCAGATTTCTTTTTAAATTCTTCATATAATTCGTTTTTGCGCTCATCGTCAATTGCGTCAATTTTGTTAAGTGCAATGATTTGGTAAAGTTCGCCGAGTTTTTGAGAATGTTTTGAAAGTTCGAGGTTAATTTTTTCGTAATTTCCGACTGGGTCTTCTTCTGTTGTGTCCACGATGTGGACGAGGAATCTGCAGCGCTCAACGTGGCGTAAGAAATCGTGACCGAGTCCGACGCCTTCCGAGGCACCTTCAATAAGACCCGGGATATCCGCAACCACATAACCGTCGCCCGAAGGTTTTCTTACAACTCCAAGGTTAGGAATAAGTGTTGTAAACGGATAATCTGCAATTTTAGGTTTAGCGGAACTTATTCTGCTTATGAAAGTTGATTTGCCGGCATTCGGCATTCCGAGAAGTCCGACATCCGCGATAAGTTTCAATTCCAGAAATAATTCACGTTCAATAGGCGGCTCTCCTGGTTCACAGAACTGAGGTGCACGTTTTTGTGCGGTGGCAAATCTCGCATTGCCTCTGCCGCCTCTGCCGCCTTTTGCAACAAGAACCGTTTGTTCGTGTTCAGTTAAATCTGCAATAATGCTGCCGGTTTTTGCGTCTTTTACGACTGTTCCGACAGGAACTTTTATGTATAAATCTTTCGCTCCGCGTCCGTGACAATTCTTAATCCCGCCGTTTTCGCCGCTTTCAGCTTTGAATACGGATTTATATTTAAAGTCCATAAGCGTAGACATATTTTCGTCGGCAATTAAAAATACATCGCCGCCTTTTCCGCCGTCTCCGCCTGCGGGACCGCCCTTGTCAACATATTTTTCTCTGCGCCAGGCAACCATTCCGTTGCCGCCGCGTCCCGAAACTATTTTTATTTTGGTTTTATCTAAAAATTGCATTTATAAAAATCCTTTTTATTTCATCTTACTATGAATATTTTATTTTAAAAGCCGAATTCTTTAAATCTTTTTTTGTCGAATTTTATACTTCCGTCATTGCGGGCTTGTCCCGTAATCGCATTACCGTCGATTTGACTTTGATTATCTTTATGAACGGATTTTCTAAGCATTCTGTTCATAATCGCAGGCATTGCCAACCCTATAAGCGCGCAGTTTGATAAAAGTGCAAACCAATACAGCGCAGCACCGTATTTTTTGTTTTTTGAAATGCCTTTTGCGGAATCGTTGATTCCGTCGAGGTCTGCGAAATTTTTTGGTGAAAGTTTAAAGTCTTCGATAAATTGTTTAAATTTATTTGTTTTTTCAGGAATCGGTTTTCTGTCCATAATTTGTGTTCCGGCAAATTTATCCATAGCCCTGCCGACAATATTGTTTAGCGCGAAATTTTAATCCCTTCTGCAAGATATTTACCGTCTTCCGTCAGATATTTTTTAGATACCTGCATAATCTCTTTTTCTGCATTTTTAAAGTTTTTCATCAATCCGTTTGCGGAAAGTCCGTGTCTGTTTAAGAGCGGAAGCATAAAAAACGGAGTAAGAATTGACATGCAAAAATAAATCGCTGACATTGTGAATCTTTCAATGCCTTCGTCTTTATTATTTGACATAAGCGCCTGCGGTATTGCACAGCCGCCGATATCAATAATTCCTCTGTTTAAAAGTGTGTTTTCCTGAACCGTTCTCGTTACGTCATATAAACCATTAAATCGGGGTTTTTGAGACGGTCGCTGATTATTAATTATCATGACATTATTTTTTAAAATCCGTGAATAAATTTTTTTGCTATATAATAGTAATATGAAAAATTTAAAAGAAAAATTATTTAGCAAAGAAAAAGTTGAAATCGGACCCGAAAGCGGTTATGACAATTATATAATGGCGATTGAATCAAGTTGTGACGAAACTGCCTGTGCAATAGTTAAAAACGGCAGAGAAGTTATCGCAAATGTTGTGGCTTCACAAATCAAAACCCACGCAAAATTTGGCGGGGTAATTCCTGAAATTGCTGCGCGCGAACACCTTGATTCAATTAATGTGGTTATTGAAGAGGCATTTGCTCAGGCTAAAGAAGTTGCAGGGCTTGAGCCGAAAGATATTACGGCATTTGCGGGAACTGTAGGTCCAGGACTTGTAGGATGTCTTCTTGTAGGCTTGAATGCTGCCAAAACTCTTGCTCTTGTTTATGACAAACCGTTTATTGGAGTAAATCACCTTAATGCACACCTTTGCGGTAATTATATTGATACGGAATTGAAGCCTCCGTTTATGGCTCTTCTCGTAAGCGGCGGACATACGCAGATTATTGATGTAAAATCGTATTCCGAACAGCATATTCTGGGTGAAACAATAGACGATGCCGTCGGAGAAGCGTATGATAAAGTTGCACGTCTGATAGGTCTTCCGTATCCGGGCGGACCCCGTCTTGATAAATTGGCTCAGGAGGGAAACCCTAAAGCTTATCCTCTTCCGCAGGCAAAAGTCGATGGTTATAATTTCAGTTTCAGCGGATTGAAAACTGCGGTTCTGAGACTTGTTAAAGATTTGAAAAATAAAGAGATTAATAATGAACTTCCTGAAAATATTGTAAAAGATGTGTGTGCGAGTTTTCAGGAATGCGTGTCTGCAACTCTTTTGAAAAAACTTAAACGTGCGGCAGAAGAAAACGGTTATAATCAAGTCGTTATTGCGGGCGGGGTTGCTGCAAATTCCGAAATTCGTAAAAAGATTTTTGACCTTGAAAAAGAAGGTTACAAAGTTTTCGCCCCTCCTATGAAATATTGTACGGATAATGCGGCAATGGTGGCTTCGTGCGCTTATTTCAATACCAACACTTTTGACGATGTTAATATTGAAGTATTTTCAAGAGTAAAATAATTGTAAATAATTATTAACAAATACGCAATTATAATTTTGTCTGTATTTTATTATTTCAGGTAAAATTATGATTATAGCTTTTAACCCCGTAAATACTTTTTTATGCAACCGTGATAAATCTATCCGTCAGCGAACAGGTTTTTCAAATCTCGCACCGCTTAAACAGGATACGGTTTCTTTTAGCGGACGAATTACAAAGGATTTAATGGATTATCCTGCCGAAAAAATTATTGAAATTTGCCAAAAAGCTTTAAAAGACGCTATAAAAATAGGAGAAGGTCAAGAAGCGATTGCTTATAAAATAGAAGAGTTTCCTGCGTATTGCATAAGACGTGACAAAAAAAATTCAGGTAATCCGTCGGATTTTGTTTTAAATTTGGACAGGAATATTTATGATGAGGTTAATCACGTTGTTGCCAAGCTTGATAATGGTACTCAATTAATGGAATATATCAGCGGGATTCCATTGAAAATTATGCCGCATAGAGATACGCCTGACGGTATTAATGTTAAAAATGCAACCAAAGGACTTGTTGCAAATAATTTTCCGGAAAAAGTGTTTAAAAAGATTATAACGCAAATTGAAGATGCTAAATCTAAAGGCATAACCTTTGACCGCAAAGGTGAAAATATGCACGTAGATCCTCTTAGTCAGGAAATAACAGCTTTTGATTTCAGTCCGCAATTTCATGATATAGAATATAATCCTATCTCATATATTTATTATGCTTTAGATGTAGATAACACCGTTCATGGTCCTAAAGTTTTCGGTAAGCTTTGTAAGGCTTATGCTGAAAGACTTCTGGAGGTGCCCGTCGAAAAACTTAACCTTGATTCTCTTGATACAAATTTTTATCACAGAGGCTTTATGGACGAACCGTTTAATTATTTCCCCGACAGAAAGCGCCTTGTAGAAACTCAGGAAAAGCTTGAAAATTTGATTAAAGAAAAACAGGATTCTTCTAATCCTAAAGAATATCTCGAATATCTTGTCAATGAATTTAAAGAATTTATTGATGACAAAATTATGAACCTAAAAAGAAATAATATGCTGCATCCATATGGTTAATGTAAAATTATATTTTAGCAAAAAGTTCTGATTCTGTTTTTTTCAGTATATAATCAGTAATTTCTTTTTCGAGTTCGCATCCGAAATGTCCGTTTACTTCTTTAATAAAGTAGCAAGGGCTTGTTACGTTAATTTCAATTATCTTTCCGTCAATGACGTCCAGTCCTGCCATATAAATTCCCATTTTATTGAGTTTTTTCGCTACTATTGAGAAGTTTTCTTTTTCTGTATCCGAGAGTTCTGCTTTTATGATATTTGCGTCACAGTGTTCGTTGAATTTGAAGTCATCGTTTGAAGGAAGTTTTTGAACGCAGTAATCCATAACTTTTTCGCCTAAAAACATAACGCGTTTGTCGCCGTATTTGGCTTTTTCTATGTATTTTTGAACCATTACGAGAGTTGAGCCGTTGTTTGTCATAGAGTTAATTATTACGGATGTGTTTTTATCGCCTTTTTTGAGGCACATTACACCTGCGCCGAAGCATCGGTTGAGAGGTTTTAAAACGATTTCCTCATTTTTGTTTAAGAATCGTATAATGTCTTCTTTTGAAGAAGTGACTATATTTTCAGGCATGAATTCCAGAAAATTTACCGCATGGAGTTTTTCGTTGAAATCTCTTATAGCACGCGGTTCATTTATTACAAAAGTTTTGTTTCTGTCTACAAAATCAAAAATGTAGGTGGAGTTTATATAATCTAAATCGACCGGCGGATCCTGTCTGAACATTACGAGTTGAAAATCTTCGATTTTTCTTTGAATATCCTGTTTATCATAGAAAATGTTTCCGTTTTTTTCGTAAGCTTCGTAACAATGCGTGAAAGCAACATTACCTTGAAGTCCGAGTTTGTCGATTGTTGTTATGTAGACATTTTTATTCTGCATTAAAAATTCTCTTATTAACCAGAAGTTTGTCACAAGATTGTTAAACTCAAAGTATTTCAATTCGATTCTGTCTATAATAAATAAAATATCCATGTAATATCCCCTCTTTTCAAAAAAATATTACCACCAAAGATTTTTTTGAACAATCTTATGGGGTGGTAATATTTTTCGTAATATGTCTAATAAATACTCAACCTATTTAATTTCTTCAGGATTTAATATACAGCATTGGGTGTTATTAACCTGCATAAGTTGAAGGAATTTTGTTAAATCAGCCTGAATTTCAGGGAATGTATTGTAATGCATAGGAATTACTGTTTTTGCCCCTAACCAATCTGCGGCAACGACAGCGTGTTCGACATCCATTGTATAATTTCCGCCGATAGGAAGTAATGCGATATTCGGTCTGTATAGTTCTTTGTATGTTTTGAATTCCGAATGCAGGCAGGTGTCGCCGGCATGGAAGATTCTTAAACCTTCAATATCAAAAAGAATGCTGGCTGCAACGCCGCCGTATGAACCGTCATCAAATGAACTTGTATGGTGTGCAGGCAAAAATATTACACGTCCCCAATCATAATTAATCCAACTTCCGAATCCTACCGCACGGGTTTTTGCTTCTTGTTCTCCGAGACGTTTTGCGATTTCCGGAACTGCTGTAATTGTTGCATCTTTTTCTTTTGCTATTTCAACGGCTTGACCAATATGGTCTGAATGTGCGTGAGTTACAAAGATATCTGTAATATTTGAATTCTTATAATCATATTTTTCGTTAATCGAAACAAGCGGGTCAACAATGATTGATTTTTCTTTTGTTGTAAATTCAAATGCACTGTGGCCGATGTATTTTATGTCTACCATACTTCTCTCCTTAATTTATAAATGTAAACGAACATATTAATAAAATATCATTGTTTGTAATAAAATACAACTATGAATTACGAAATTTCAATGAAAAAATGTATAGAACTTGCAAGGCAGGCAGAGGGAAATGTTTCGCCTAATCCGTTTGTCGGATGTGTTGTATATGATAAAAAAGGTAACGAAATTTCCTGCGGATATCATAAAAAATACGGTCAAAATCATGCCGAACGAGATGCTCTTTTGAAACTTAAAAATGATGTGGCGCGCGGAGGGACTCTTGTAGTTAATCTTGAACCTTGTTCACATTTTGGCAAAACTCCTCCCTGCGCGGATTTAATTATTGAAAGAGGTCTTTCGAAAGTTGTAATCGGTATGCGTGACGTAAACCCGATTGTTGCAGGTAACGGGATTCGTAAATTACAGGAAGCCGGAATTGAGGTTATTGAAGGCATTTTTGAAGATGAGTGCAAAAAACTTAATGAAGTTTTTATTAAGAATATGACGCTGAAGAAGACCTTTGTTGCAATAAAAACAGCTACAACGCTTGATGGAAAAGTCGCTACTTCTAACGGTTCTTCTAAATGGATTACATCGGAAAAAGCCCGAGAGGAGGTTAAAGTTATACGTAATCGTTATGATGCGCTTATGACTTCATCTTCGACTGTTATTGCGGATAATCCGTCTATGATTCACAAGTGTAATATAATTCTTGACAGAGAACTTAAAACAGTCAACGGGTATAAAATTTACGAAAACAAAAGGGTCATTGTTTTTCATGACGAAAATATTGAGTCGCCGAATTTTGGTGCGGAGTTTGTCAAAACCCCAATAATTAACGGTAAACTTGATTTGGAATTTGTTTTTAATAAGCTTTATGAAATGAAGATTATGAGTGTTTTGATAGAAGCAGGCGGGCATTTGAACGGTTATGCGTTAAAATATACCGATAAAATTTATCATTTTATAGCTCCAAAAATTCTCGGTGATAACAACGGGCGTTCCTGTTTTGATTTTAGGAAGGCAGAAGACATAAATATTTCAGATACATTCAGAATTGAATGCACAGAAGTTTTTGGTCCCGATATTTTGTTAACGTATTATCCGATAGAAGTTTAGGTATTTATATGCAGTTTCCACTTGATACTAGGAATATTGTCATGCTGAACTTGTTTGACAAAGGGAACAGGCGAAGGATGAGCCTGGTTACCCTGTCCCTAATTGGCAGCATCTCCTTAATATTGAGACCCTGAAACAAGTTCAGGGTGACATGTTCTTAATCAATGACTTTCCCGTCGAACAGGTCAACAATAAGTTTAACCATATCTGATTGTCCTGTTGTATCAACTTTTTTCAATACAGGTTTTGGTTGAAGTTCTTGTTTTGCAACTTCAATTTCTTCATCCGAAACGGTTTCCTGAGGCAGAGGTGCTGCAGGCTGAGGTTTTGGCTGGCTTAATTGCCTGGGAGGCGCCTTTACGGTAACGTCATAAGGAAGCGGTAATCTGATAGTAACATTCGAGCCGCTTTGAGAGAACATTGTATCAACGGCGTCTATTACTGCTTGTTTTTTAGATGAATTTTGAACCTGATTTAAGAAAATTTCATTTTTCATTGTAAGGATTGTTTCATCAGCCGTAATTTTAACAGGGTTAGCCCACTGTTTTAAAAGTGCTCGTGTTGGAGGACTTGAAACATTTTCCAATAATTGTCCCCATAGAATACTGATATCATCGGAAGGAATCGATTTTGCTTTCGGCATTGGAGAAAATTCCTCCTGAACTTCCTGAACTGCAGGTGCAGGTTTTTGAGGTTCGGTATGTGGTGCCGATACAGTAGGTTCTGCATGTTTAACCGGTTTTTCTTCCGTTAAATCTTTTATCTTCTGTCTGTTCAAAACAGGTGCCGGCGGAGTTTTGTAAGCCGCTGTTGATGTTTGGGCAGGCATACCACCTTCAAGTCTTGAAAGTCTGTTTTGAAGTTCCAGCAAAGTTGTATTTTCTGCGAGATTTGCAAGGTCAATCACGCCGACTTCGAGCCAGAGACGCGGATTGTTTGTTGTTTTAACTTCTTTAATATAGTCTGCGGTTTTGTCAATCAGGAATGTGATTTGATGAGTATCCAAATCT
>CAOJDT010000067.1 GCA_948433295.1 uncultured bacterium | reverse complement strand
ATCGGGATTGAATTTGTTGCCGTTAGTGTCTTTGTCTATTCTGACATAATTGAAACCCGCGTAAAATTTGACTTTTTCAGCACTTGCGGGTGGCAAATCCTTGTTATGTCTTGAAAAAATATTCGTAACTTTGCGGTTAAGTTCGTCACTCATTTGTGAAATCCCTATATTACACCTTCAAACCCATTGTAAAAGAATTTTGAAGATTTGTCTAAATGTTAAGATTAATGACGAATATATATTTTATTTGACATTGAGAAATCTCAAAAAGCTTTTAATAGCGCCTGCTTTGTCATGTCGGTGAGGGATATTTGATTCGGGATAATATTTTTCGTAATTCCTTATAATATTATCAGGCAAACTCTCGCCCTGTTCCAGGGTTTGGGATATCATTTCAAGATATTCGTCCTGTTCTTCTTTATACATAATATCGCGGCGGCGTAAATCTTCATCGGCTTCATAATGCACCAGTGCGTGATAAGCCGCATCAATACTTTTATCTCCCGTATCAAACGGAAAATTCCGAACCGCTTCTCCAACCGTAAGTGCGCCGATTAAAACTTTACGCAGTAATAATGCTACGTATTCCCGATTATTAAAATCCTCACTCATTTTATTTTACTAAATCAAATTCTCGTTCAATAAATCTAATCATGCTTACATAATCAGAATCAAAGAATTGTGATGCAGACTCTTTCACTGCTTCAAGAGCCATTTCGCGTTTGTTCATTGTTGCTTTGTAGAAGAATTTTTTACCAACCTTATATCTGACCAAAATGCTTTTTACTGTTAAACGATCCATAACGGTTTTAATTGTTGTATATGCGCGTTCTATACCGTTTTGGGATAAGTTATCCACAACATCCTGAATAGAAATGTCTCTGTCTTCGTATTCGTCTGTCATTCGCCATATTGAATTTAAAATGTCGATTTCTAACTTACCACACACCATATAGTTCCTCTACTTTCTTTAAATACTGTAATTACTAACATTGTAACATATAAATTATTCTTTGCAAGTATATTTTACAAAATTTTTTACAATTCCATATCAATTATGTCGGGAATTTTTTTGTAATTCTTTTTTTTGAAACGGACTTTGTCGTTTTGTTTTTTTGTCTTTGCCGAAACTTTTTTATAAGCGTTGTCTATTGAAATTTTTGATAAAGGTTTTTTAGTTCTTCTGTCATAGAAGGTCAGCCAGAATTTTCGGTTAATATTATCTACCGCAAATGAAATCTGACCTACCACTTTATCTCCGGGTTTTATTTGTTTAAACATTAACTTTGTATCACCGAATATAGACGGTCTGAAAACCGCATTATAATCGTTTACAAGTGCCAAATCAAGTCCTGAAAAGGTTTTGTCTGACATATTTGTTATCATAATTGTTAATGTAATAGTATTTGCCTCACCGAACGGGTCTTCTTCGTGTCGGATGTCAGAAATCATGATATCCAAGCCCGGATAAAAAAGTTCGTGCTGCATAAGTGCTTCTTCTCTGTATACGGGAAGTTTTACAGAAGTATTTACTTTAACTTTAATTTCATCACCCGGAGCGATTAAAACATCGCTGCCTTTTCTCATAAGAGCCGCTCCGAGACCTATTGCCCCGCCGATAGCCGCGCCGCCTGCAAGAGTATAACCTTGAGACGCTATTGCAGCTTCAAGTCCCAGCCAGTTAAGTGCCAGAAAGCCTCCGACTGCGCCCCCTGCTACGGTGTAACCCAAATCCTGTGCGATAATTTTTGAAGTTTGCGCAATCGGATGGAGTTTTGTAGACATTCTTCCTTCAATAGGGATTTCTCTGCCGTCAGGGGTAATCAGATAATCAAAATCCAAAGAGATTTGAGCGGGACGTCCGAGTCTTTTTGCCGCTTCTGTTTGAGAAATTCGTCCGTGGGCAAGAGTTCCTTTGGGAATAATTATGCCTTTATCGCCTTTTACATCGTTGACTACTTCCGCAAAAAACTCGTCGCCTTCAATATTTATGTTTGAATCCAAAACCTGAGATACTGTCATGTGGATTACATCTGCGCGCTCAAGGGTTTCTACTTTTCCCGTAAAAAGTTCTTCTTCCAATCTTTGAAGTTGGTCACCTTTTTCCGCATGACCTTCCAGAACCGGGGTCGCCAACGCAGATGTATTTAGTAATAAAAACGATGTAAGTATAAATAAAGCAAATATCTTCTTCATAACTGTATTATACTACATATATATAAGTTGGCTATAATTTTTACAATTTTGACATTTTTTAAATTATCGTTTCTAATAAGAATACAAAGGAGAATTTTATGGAACAAAAACGCTGGTATGATGTAGACCCTGTTTTAAGCAGAGCTATTGCCGTATGGGAAACTTCACCCGAGGAGTTGCAGACTGTTTGTGCGGAATATGTTATTGATAAATTGAAAGACATAGATTTTGAAATGTCTCTTGATGAACAATATAATTATATTCTTCGCCGTTGGTACGACAAAAATGTTAAAGTTTCGCACGCTATGGAATATTTAAAACATGCTCCGAATGAATTGCGTCACGAACTCGGGCTTGATATTATCGAATACATTGAAAAAAATCTCGAAGATTAATTTCTTCGGGATTTTTTGTATTTTACCAGTATGCAAAAGTTCCGTGTTCAAACAATTCGACACCATCAGGTGTTTCCTCTTTTGATGGTCTAGTCCAGTGTTCGTTGTAATATTCCGGACCAACCCAGTGGTCCCACCGTTTCCCTGCTATTCCAAATAAAATCTGTGTGGCGCCACCCATGTGAACGGCTTTTTTACCAAGACTTTTGCAGTATTGAGCAAGAAACATTCCGTATGCTCCGGCACCAATAATTGCAATATCAAAATCAATATTTTTAATATCATTTTTCATAAATTCAAGAGCTTCAAACCAGGTTTTAAACGGTAAATATTTTTTGCTGTTTCCGATGCCTTGAACCGGTTTGTATGTTAGTAATTCAAATTCTGGTAAAACATCAGGATTTTTAAACAACAATTCTCTTTTTGCATATTGTTTTTTTATTGTTTCTTCAAATGGGTGTATAACAAGTACTTTTTTCCCTTTTAAATGTTTTGACCATGGATTATTATAGAAAAATGGGAATGATATTGAATCAATACACGTAATATGAGAATGACTGAGGTATAATTCTGCCGTTTTTAATTCATATTTTTCTGGACGACAAGCTATTGCGTCAACATCTTTTAATATTTCCAATTGCTCACAAGCAAATCTGGTCATATTGTAGTCGTCAGTTGGGAAAAAACCTGCCGTATTTGAAAATAGTTCTTTTTGCCAACGTGGATAAAGTCCCTGCCCTCTCTTTTTTTTTCCTTTGTTTTTGAGCATATATCTAACGGTATCAAGTTCAAGTGTGCCAAATCTACAAATCATTTCCGGTTTATCTGATAATAAATGTTTAGAAATAATATCATTTCCGTCTTGATTGGTATATATAAAATTATTTCCAGCTGTCAATTGTTGAACAATTTTATGTGGTCTGCTAATTTCTTCTTTGCCTCTTATAATGTCTATAAAATATTGAATAGTTTTGTTTTTCATATATTAAGCTCCTATCTTCTTATATAATTATTTTATATGAATAAAAATTATTAATTAAATAAAATAGCAGAACGGCTATTTTTTCTTATCAATTCTTAAAATAATAAAAATTTGCTTATTATACCGAAATTATGTTATTCTTGTTTTATGATTGATTTGTTAATTTTATATATAGTTGCGAATCGTGAATTTACAATGTACGGAATTCAAAAGGGTATAAAATCCGAATTCGGGGTTTTTACCAATCCGAGTTTCGGGGCTTTAAAACCTGCGCTGCGCCGTCTTGAATTTAACGACTTTATTACTACCAGAAAAATGATGTCTGATGGCGGTAAACTTTCGGTTTTTTATCTTGCCACCAAGAAAGGTTTGCAGGAGTTAAAACGTCTTATTCTCGAAAAACTCAGCGATAATCCGCTTCAATTTATTTCGAATGCTAAAATAAAACTGGCATGTGCGGATTTTTTGAGTTATGAGGAGAGAAAAGAGCTTTTCTTTGATATAAAATCTCTGGCATTAAATTTTAAAGATTGTGCCGAAAATATTTTGAATGACGAATATACAGATAAAAATTTTTATCAGAAAATAATTTTGGATAACACAATTTGTGAATATTCTAATCTGATTACTATTATAGAAGGATTTGAAAAAGATAATGAGCGCAATAGTAAATAAAGTTCTTGAAGGTTCTATCGCGGAAGAATTGGAAATTGAAGCGGGCGATGAGATTGTTTCTATCGACGAAACAACCATGTCCGATATGATTGATTACAATTTTCTTTGTAAGAATGATTTTTTAACAGTTGAGGTTAAAAAGAAAAACGGCGAAATTGAAGTTATTGAACTTGAAAAAGATTTTGACGAAGACTTGGGTATTGTTTTTGAAAGCGCAATTTTTGACAGGATTAAACCTTGTCTTAACCACTGTATCTTTTGCTTTGTAGACCAACAGCCAAAAGGTTTGCGAGAAACTCTGTATATCAAAGACGATGATTACAGACTGTCGTATTTGCAGGGAACTTATATTACTCTCACAAATTTGACAGAAAAAGATAAAGAACGTATTAAAAGAATGCAATTGGGGCCGTTTTATGTCTCCGTGCATACGACAAATCCCGATTTGCGCGTAAAAATGCTGAGAAATCCAAACGCGGGCAAGGCTCTTGAAAATTTGAAATGGTTCAGGAAAAATAAAATTCCTTTTCATGCGCAGATTGTACTTTGCCCTGGATATAACGACGGAGCGGAACTAGAGAGAACATTGTCGGATTTGGCGGAATTAAAAAATACGGTCCTTTCTGTTGCAATTGTGCCTGTCGGACTTACTCAGTTCCGCACGGAAGCTCTTAAACAGGTTGATAAGGAATGTGCGATTCAAACTCTTGATATCGCTTCAAAATATAAAAAAGTTTGCTGTTCGGATGAATTTTTCTTGCTTGCAGAACGCGAAATTCCGCCTGCAAAGTATTATGGAAACTTTTGTCAGCTTGAAGACGGAGTCGGTTCAATCAGAATGCTTTTGGAAGATTTCAAAGACTTGGAACTGCCTGAAAAACTTTCAAAACCGACGAAAATTCTTTTTGCCACATCTTATGCCGCAAAAATTGCGCTTGATGAGATTTGTGCAAATTTGAATAAAATTGAAAACCTTGAAACCGAAGTTGTTCCCGTAAAATCTAATTACTGGGGACGCGATATTACCGTTGCGGGACTAATTACAACAGATGATTTGATTGAGGCATTGAGAGACAAAGACGGTGATTTTGTCGTAATTCCGTCGGTAATGCTCAGACCATACAGCGAAGATTTTCTTGACGGAAAAACTTTGTCTTATGTTAAAGAACAAACCGGGAAAGAATTTTTCGTAATTCAAAATATTTACTCAATGGAAGAATTAACAGAACACTTGTATTTTATATAAAAATAATTTATAATAAGCCTATGGCGGCAGAGCCGCCGAAACTTTACAATCGAAAAGAAAGGAAAGAGAAAAAGTATGGAAAAGCTTGGCCTGACTGGTTTTTCGGGGGGGGGGGCACCTGAGTTGCAGCTCTCTGACACTAGAAAGCGGTGAGGCACGGGAACTGCCATTAGGTGAGTCAGAGCCAAACCTTGGAAAGAACCTTGTAGAATCACTAAGCACTAAATTTACAAACCACACGAAAAATTTGAAAGCGTTTTTGAAGACGAAAGTCTTTTGGAAATTGAAAAACGCAAACGAGAATGAAACGGAGATTCTGAACAGTAACAATTCATATAGGACGGAACAGTCCACGTTTCAGAATGACAATGCAAAAGCCGCCTTTACCCTCGCAGAGGTGTTAATCACCCTCGGCATAATTGGAATTGTTGCGGCAATGACAATTCCGACACTGATTCAGAACTACCGCAAACAAGTTGTTGAAACTCGGTTATCTAAGTTTTATTCGGTAATGAATCAGGCAATTAAAATGGCTTCGGTGGAATACGGTCCGCCTGAAACCTGGTCTGATTACTGGTTTGGAGGACCTTTTTATGATAAAGACGGGAATCTTATAAGTACTCAGGAAAACTCTGATGCTGTTTTTCAAAAATATTTTGCTCCTTATGTGAAAATAATAAAAAAGAAAAAAATAAATAGTTATAATTATTATTATTTACCTGATGGCGGGGCATTCAGATTTGCATATTCTCAAAATAGTGATATAGCTTTTTTCCCTGATAATGTTGAAAAATGTATCAAATTAAAGCAACAAACAGGCATTTGTCTGTTTTCATTCAGATTTAATGCTGTATCAACAGCTAATAATAATACTTTACATTACAAAAAAGGTATGGAACCTTTTCTTGCAGAATGGGATAAGGATGAAGAGACCTTATATACTAATACATCTTATGGGTGTAAATCAGGAAACGGCAACTATTGTACTGCAATAATACAGCATAACGGGTGGAAAATTCCTAAAAATTATCCGCGAAAATTATAATATTATTATTGAAACGAGCCTCAAATGAGGCTCGTTTTTTTAGTATCTTTCGAGATATCTGTCAATTTCCCATTGTGAAACGTAAGTTCTGAATGAATCCCATTCTTTTTTCTTTGCGGACATAAACTCATTGAATGCGTGTTCACCTAGTGCCGCGCGGCTTACGAGGGATTTATCCATCAAGTCGAGTGCTTCGGATAAACTTCCCGGTAATGCATCGATTCTTTGTTTTTTACGTTCTTTGGTTGTTAATTTATAAATATTGCTTTCAACAGGTGCAGGCGGGTCAATTTTGTTTCTTACACCGTCAAGACAAGCCTCAAGGATTGCCGCAAATGCAAGATATGGGTTGCACGCAGGATCAGGTGAACGAAGTTCAACTCTTGTTGCGTTTCCGCGTTTTGCGGGAACCCTTAGAAGTGCACTTCTGTTTGCTAAAGACCACGCAAGATATACAGGTGCTTCATAACCCGGAACAAGTCGTTTGTAGCTGTTTACGGTAGGGTTTAGAATTGCCGTAATGCTTTTTACGTGTTTTAACATACCGCCGATTGAATATTTTGCAATATCAGAGAGTTGATATTCTGAATTTTCATCATAAAACGCATTATGTCCGTCTTTGAACAGAGAAACATTACAGTGCATTCCCGAACCGTTGATTCCGTAAATAGGTTTCGGCATAAATGTTGCGTGAAGATTATGTTTTGCGGCAATTGCCTTAACTGCGATTTTGAAAGTTGCAACGTTATCCGCAGCAGTAAGAATATCCGCATATCTGAAATCGACTTCGTGCTGACCGTCTGCAACTTCGTGGTGAGACGCTTCAATGTCAAATCCCATTTCCTGTAATGTCAAAACTATATCGGAACGAACATCTTCGCCTAAATCTTCAGGTCCGACATCATAATAACCTGCTCTATCCTGAGTAGTGGTAGTTACATTGCCGTTTTCATCTTTTGCAAATAAGAAAAATTCCGCTTCAGGACCGATATTCATTGAAAAGCCCATTTTTTCGGCTTCTTTCATAATTCTTTTTAAGTTACATCTTGGACAGCCTTCAAACGGAGTTCCGTCAGCGTTGTAAATATCGCAAATAAGTCTTGCGGAATTTGCGCCTTCTTTGCTTCTCCAAGGAAGTATCTGGAATGTGTTTTTATCAGGGTAAAAGAACATATCGGAAGTTTCAATACTTCTGAAACCTTTGATTGAAGAGCCGTCAAGCATGATTTCGTTGTTAAGAACTTTTTCAATATGTTGAGACGGAATTGTCATGTTTTTTACCTGCCCGTTAATGTCAACGAACTGTAATTTGATGAATTTGATATCATATTCTTTAATCAAACTCTTAATTTCGTCATCAGAAAAGCTCTTGTTATCTAATCTTGTGTGTGAAAATTCTTTCATGCTGTCCTCTTTCCTTATTTATGTACGTATTTTATTAGAATACTTTTTTTGAAAAAGGTCAAGCGTTTGTATATTAAGATTGTATAAAGCCGTGGAGTTAGGGAAGATTGCAGTCGAATCTGTTTAGAGCCTAACTGCATTTTAGTGGTAACCTACCGCCCAAATAAAAAGCCCTATCTGAAAGATAGAGCCTTGGAATTTTTTTACAATTCCTCGTGTGTGTAGAAGGTTAGTGTGTAGTAGGTAGTGTAGTAGTAAGTGTGTATTTTATGTCTCGTGTTTATTTAATCGATATTGCTTACATTAATATAAAGTATTTTTAGAGTATATAATTGCTATATCTTATTTATTTCGTTACACTTCTTAACACTAATCCTCAAAAACAGCCTGAGGAAAGACTTCTTTAATCCTGTCAAAAGCGTCATTTTCATCAAAGAATCCTATTGAAAATTCTGCACAATTGAGACCTTTTTGCCGGGCTTCGGGCACAGGAATCGGAGGGCCTGCAGGGGTGGTGCGTGCAGCATTCTTTGGGTTTGATATTATCCCTATGCTGCGCAATATTGTAATACTAAGCATATTTTTGAATACTTCATATTCGGTCAGCCCTTTGGTTATTATACCGAAACCTTGAGAGCCGACATATCTCTGCATAGGTGCAAAATTAGATTTTGTTTCGATACCGCGTGTTTTCGGAAGGTGTTTGCGCATATCGTAATTAGGGTCAAAGTGACGTTCGATTATAGTATTCATATCTTCCGAATAGGTTGAGGTCAGAGGGGATTTAAGATTAAATCTTACCTGCCATAATTTATTTTCAAGTTGATTGTCCCATTCGATTTTGAAATTGATGAGGTTTTCGGACCTGTAGAATTTCATGTCAAAAAAGCTTGTTTTAATTGTATCACCTTGAAGTGAAATTATATCGGCAACTTCTCCGTAATCGTCTTCACGCGGTGCAAAATTATACGTATCGCCCAAATCATCTCTGCGTACAAATTCGATTTGAATATCGTTTGCAAAGAGTTTTTCGTTTTCTATATACAAATTAATATCAGTAAGCGAAGACGGTTTTTTCCTAAGCGTAAAGATTTCCGTAAAGTCTTCGGTTATCGGGATTCTTTGTGTATTATAAAGAATTTCGTTAGCAAATCCCTGTTTTTTATCAATAATTTCGTATCCGTCAATTTTTGTTATGCTTTGCATTATCGGAGTTTTAAAATTATATTTCAGGCGTAATTCTTCAATAATTGTCTCTGCGATTTGAAGAATTTTTTCATAGCGCGTAATATTTTCTCTGTGAACCGCGTCTGTCGAACATCCGCAAATTCCGTCGTGCGCCTGATTTTTAAGTAATAATTTGTATGCGTATTCAATTATGTTGTTATAGTTTCCGCCGTAACGTTTCTGAACTCTGTCGGCAAAATCAAGTTTATAAGTACATTCGCAATTAAGTTGTTTGATTTTTGTTCGGGCTGAATAACTTCCGGGGAGAATAAAAGTTTTCGAATTATCTCGCAGTTCGTCATCATGTTTAAATTGTGAAAAACGCTCCTTCATCATTTCAAAATAATCAAACGGTGAGCCGAGGGTGATTTCGTAATTCTCAAGCAATTTATTAACTTGCGAAATTTGTTCGGCTACATCAGATTCAACTCCGAGATGGTCGGCGCCAATAGGTAAAAGCAAAACGTCAGAAGATTTTTCAGCGATTTGGTCAAGATTCCCTTTTAACCATTCTGCTTTTTGTTCAATTGTAATCGGTGCCGAAAAAATGTCCATAAAATAACCGCGTATAAGATTCACTGTATCAATTCCGTTGAATCTGAATTCTGCGGGAATATCTCCGCATCCGCGCCAGACTATGCACTTGTCTATTCCGTATTTTAAAAATAACGGTGGAATATTTTTACTGTGTCCGAATGTGTCGGCAAGGTATCCGATAAAGTCCTCGCAGCCAAAGTCTTTTGCAATCTTCATTCCGATTTCAAGGTTTTTTTCAAATACGGTTTTGTCCGTTAAAAATTCGTCCACAAGTGTATAACAAGGTCCGATAAAGAGTTTCTTTTCTTTTATAAATTTTCTGATAACAGTTTCTTTTTCGGGTCTGATTTCAAGATAATCCAAAAGCGCAGAAACTTGACCGTCAAAGTAAAATGACGGAATTTTATTTTCTTCCAGCAATTGAAGTACGTTGTCAAATACTCTCAAAAGTCTCAGTCTGAAAACTTCGAATTCCCTGTACCACTCCCTGTCCCAGTGGGTGTGAAGATATGCAATAACTTTCTTTTTCATAATTTAATTATAATTAATTTAAGGGGAATTTAAAAGTTTGTAATATTTTTACATAAAGCATGTTATCGGAATCAAATACCGACCGCAGGTCGGTCATGATTAGAGGCACTTAACAAAACAATAACAGGATGTGTGCTGTTTGAGCGAAGCGAGTTCACACATCTCAGGTTGAGTTTAGTGCCTCTATTTAGTC
>CAOJDT010000066.1 GCA_948433295.1 uncultured bacterium | reverse complement strand
CCCCCCCCCCCCCCCCCCCCCCCCCCCCCCCCCCCCCCCCCCCCCCCCCCCCAAGTCTTTTAAGCTCTCCAGATAACTGTTTTCGGCATTTTTTTAGTGCATTTACGCTTGCAGAGGTTCTTATCACCCTTGGCGTAATTGGTATTGTCGCGGCAATGACTTTGCCGACTTTGATTGCAAAATATCAGGAAAAGGTTATGATTACACAGCTTAAGAAGGTTTATACGGAATTGTCTCAGGCTGTAATGTTATTTAAGGTTGATGACAATATTACAAATTTATCTGATTCAAGTTTAAATTCTAATGCAGAATTTAATAATTTTATAGAAAAATACCTTAATGTTGCAAAAAAATGTAATTCAGAAGTATCTCCTTGTTTTTCTAAATCTTATAAAAAACTTTCAGGAGTTGATTCAAAATTTAATCTTGGATGTGGGGGAGCGAAATCATATGTTCTTACAAGCGGCGTTGCCATATGTGCACGATATAACATTGGAACTAATGCAATAGCAGAAATTCATGTTGATGTAAATGGTAATAAAGCACCTAATGTTTTGGGCAGAGATGCATTTAATTTATTTTTATATTCAAATGGAATAATAGACGATTTAGTAACAATAATACGAGATGAAAACAATCCTGAAGGTTCTGTAGTTTGGACAGATGCTACAGCTCCATTATCAGTTGAGCAAAGGGAAGCAAGTTTTAAAGATGGCTGTTCAAGTGATTTTTCAAGGTTTTACCATGGGTGTTTTGGTAAAATTCTGAATGATAACTGGGAAATGAATTATTAACATACAAAAAGACCGCTTTGTTAGCGGTCTTTTTAGTTTAAAACTGTTTCAAGAATCTAACATCGTTATTGAAGAATAGTCGGATATCATCGATTGCGTATTTGAGCATTGCAAGTCGTTCAACCCCCATACCGAACGCGAATCCCGTGTAAACATCAGGGTCGATGCCTACTCCTCTTAATACATTAGGGTCAACCATTCCGGCGCCGAGAATTTCCAGCCAGCCTGTACCCGAGCATGTGCGGCAACCTTTTCCTTCGCACATAATACATTGAACGTCAACTTCCGCAGAAGGTTCTGTGAATGGGAAGAAGCTGTTTCTGAAACGTGTAGGACGGCTTGCTCCGAAGTAAATTCTTATAAATTCGTTCAATACTCCTTTCAAGTCGCCGAAAGTAAGGTCTTTATCCACGTATAAACCTTCTATTTGGTGGAAGAAGTTATTTTTACGAGCGTTGATGTTTTCGTTTCTGTAAACTCTACCCGGAGCGATTACTCTGATAGGTGGTTTTTGGTCTTCCATAACGTGAATTTGCGCACCGGAAGTTTGGCTTCTTAATACAACGTTTTTAGCATTAAGAGTGTAGAAAGTATCCTGCATATCACGTGCAGGGTGGTCTTTCGGAATATTCAACATATCAAAATTAAAGTATTCGGTTTCAACTTCAGGTGACTGGGCGTCAGGGACAACCGAAAAGCCTAAGCTTTGCAAAATTGAAACTATTTCATTTGTAGTTGAAGTTATAGGGTGAACTTTTCCGCGCGGAGTAAAGTTTCCCGGAAGCGTAACGTCGAGTCTTTCTTTGGCAAGTTTTATATCAAGTTCTTTTTTGTAAAATTCATTATGTTTTTCTTGAATAGAGGTTTCGAGTTTTCTGGTAATTTCGTTTGCAAGCGAACCGACTACTCTTTTGTCTTCATCAGATAAGTTTTTAAGATTCTTTTTAATCTCGTTAAATTCGCCTTTTCTGCTTAAATATTTTGCTCTGATTTCATCCAAATCGTTTATTGATTGAGCTTTATTCAAATCTTCTGTTGCATTTTTATATATTTTTTCCAGTTGTTCTTTCATTTTTATCCTCTTATTTTATATAATGCATAATGTCGTTATTTTGTTTTTCATAACCGATTGTTGAAGACGGACCGTGACCTGTATATACAATGGTTTCTTCAGGTAGTTTAAAAAGTATATTTACAATACTGTTCAAAAGTTTTTTTGTGCTTCCTCCGAAAAGGTCTGTTCTTCCAAAGCTGTCTCTGAACAGAGTGTCTCCCGAGAAGAGTGAATTTCCGATAAACAGGCAGGTGCCGCCTTCAGTATGTCCCGGCGTTGAGATAACTTCAATTTTAGAACTTCCGACCGATAAATCTGTTTTTGCGGTGTAAGTTGTATCATGTTCAGGAATTTCAATCATTTCGTGACCAAAAAATCTTGCGTATTCTCTTATATTTTCAATAAGAATCAAATCTTCGGCAGGAATGATTACTTCAGCGCCGAGTGCTTGTTTCATTTGATTAATGCCCAGAACATGGTCAAAATGTCCGTGAGTAATCAAAATATATTTGACGTTAAGGTTTTGGGATTTTACTTCGTCAATAATTTCTTGAACATAATCTGAACAATCTATAAGAATTGCTTCTTTTGATTCTTCATCTATGACAAGATAATTATTGGCATCAAAAGGTCCTGCTACATACGTTTTGATAATCATAATTAACTCCTTACCAATTCAAAAATATTTTTGCATTGTTTAAATACTTTTTCAACCTCACCCAGTGCAAGCATATTAGGTCCGTCGCATGGAGCCATGTCAGGATCAGGGTGAACTTCGAAAAATAAAACTTCTGCGCCTACAGCCATAGCTGCTTTTGCGAGGTAAGGAACGAATCTTCGGTCTCCGCCAGAGGAACATCCGTTCGCCCCCGGTAATTGAACGCTGTGAGTAGCGTCAAATACAATCGGATATCCAAAAGTTTGCATTATAGGTACGCCTCTAAAATCCACAACAAGATTATTGTAGCCAAAAGATGTTCCTCTGTCTGTCAATAAAATATTACGGTTTCCGCTGTCTTCAACTTTTTTGACAAGCGGTCCCATTTGTTCAGGTGCAAGGAATTGTCCTTTTTTGATATTGACGATTTTACCTGTTTTGGCAGCAGCTACAAGTAAATCAGTTTGTCTGCATAAAAATGCAGGGATTTGCAATATATCTGCAACTTTTGCAACGGGTTCCGCTTGATCAGGTGTGTGAATATCCGTTACGATTGGTAAATCAAATTCTTTTTTTACATTTGCAAGCATTTCAAGCCCTTTTTCCATACCCGGTCCTCTGAAAGAGGTTATGGAAGAACGGTTTGCCTTATCAAAAGATGATTTAAAGACAAAGTTTATATCAAGTTTTGACGTAATTTCTTTTAATTTTTCGGCAGTTTTATTCAGCATATCCTGATCTTCAATGGCGCAAGGACCTGCAAGAATAGTTAATTTATCCCCGCCGATTTCAAAATTTCCTAATTTAATTCTCTTCATATCCATAGGAATATTATAACAGTAAGAAAATTCAAGTGCAAGGTTCAAATCCTTTCTTTACTGCAAAATTTATATTGTGAGCTTGTTTGAAAAATATAAATTCAGGTCTTATAACAATAATATTGTATTTTCATCAAGCCTATGCTAAAATTCAAAAGAGGAGAAAAGTTTTATGGAAAGTAAAGTTACGATACTTAAGAATAATACAGAAGTTTTTTACAAGAAAAATTTAAATACACCAAGGGTTGCTCTGTGTTTGAATATGTCTTTTGGCGAACCTGAAAAGAGTGCAGGTGTTCATGTTCTGATGTCGAGGCTTTTTATGCAGGGAACCAAAAATCGTTCCGCACAGCAGATTGCAGAAGAGCTTGATAAATATGCAATTGAGTTTTCTCCCGAATTAAGAAATGATTATTTCAGATTTCGTTTTGTTTGTTTGAATGAAGATTTTGATAAAGCAATAGAAATCATGACAGATGTTATTAAAAATCCTACATTTGAAGATTTCGAAAAAGAACTGGTAAAGATGACCGGTGAAATCATTGCAGAAATGGATTCTCCGCGCAGTAAAGTTATGGACGCATATTACGATAATATGTTTGAAAACCATTCGTACGGCACGGGGTACACAAGAATTCTCCAAAATGCAAACAATCTAAAAAAACAGGATATAATTGATGCTTATAATTTATTGATTAATAACAGCCGTAAAGTTATAACTGTTATTGGTGATTTGGAGTTTGATGAAATAAAACCGACTCTGGAAGAAAATTTTGGAACTTTGCCAGAATCGGTAAACTCGCTCAAAGAAAATAATGTATTTGATTTGAAGGAGCATAAAATTGCCGAAATTATAAAATCTGATGCTAATCAGGCTCACATTCAGCAAGGTTGGATTGTTCCGACATATACATCCGAGGATTATCCGGCACTTTCTCTTCTGAACGTTATTTTAGGAGCCTCCGGACTTTCTTCCCGTTTATTCCTTGAGTTACGCGATAAGAAAGGGCTTGCATACGTTGTTCGCAGTTCTTACGAACCTTTTGGAGAATGTGGAAATTTTTCTATTTATATTGCTACGGAACCTAAGAATATTGAGGTTTGCTTAGAAGGATTTAAAGAAGAAATTGAAAAGATAAAAACTACTCCTATCGGAAAAGAAGAACTTCAAAATGCAAAAAATAATATTATCGGTAAATGGGAATTTTTACGTGAAACAAATAATAAAGAGGCTGCGTTAAGAGGACATCACCAAATTCTCGGACTCGGGTTTGCTTTTAACGATAAAGCTAAAGAGAAAATTCGGGCTGTTACTGCAGAACAGATTCAGGAATGTGCTAATAAATATTTTAACGATAATTACGTGCTTGCAGTTTTAAAGCCTTAATCGTTGCCTTGTAGGGTAATGTTTCAATGCTTGCTTTCGGGTCATAATGTTACCTGTACAAGGAGCGAGAGTTGAAATGCCTGTTTAATATAGTTTTAAGTTTGGTATTGCTTTTTGCGGGCATTCTTTCTGTCTGCGCAAAGCAGAATTTTTATCTGAGCGCTGATTTTGATTACAAAATAGAAAGCATAAAGGAAGCTTTTTCATCGCTTTTGCCGCCTCAGAAAAATATTAAATATACTAAAGTTCCGCGAGGGTTAATAATTAGTATTGCCGAAGAAGAGTTTTTTGCCCCGTCCGATTATCATATTAAGCCGTCCGGTATATATATTTTAAACAAAATAATAAAGGCTTTGAAAACTTTAAATAATGACTGTGTAATTGAAAGTCATACTGATGAAGATGTAACTCCTGACAGTGATTATACACAGGATTGGGAATTATCAATAGTGCGCGCGAATGCCGTTGCCGATTATATCGTAAAGTATGGTAAAATCAATCCTGCAAGAGTGTTTCCGCTCGGATTGGGAGAATTCATGCCGTTTAAAGAAAATGTTTCGCGCGAAGGGTTTAGCGATAAACGTATTGATTTTGTGATTTTTGATTATGAATTTAAGCGATAATGCTTTTTTGCATACGAGAAGTTCTGTTTTCGCTGAGAATATTTTTAAGTTTCATAATTGCCTGAGCATGTAATTGGCATACTCTGGATTCTGACATATTGATAGTTCCGCCGATTTCTTTCAGTGTCATGTTTTCTTGATAATAAAGAACCATTATTACGCGTTCTCTTTCAGGAAGGCGATGGAGAGCTTTTTCAAGTTCCTGTTTAACGTTTTTTTCTTCCATCTGTTCCTGTGGGTTCAGTTTATTTGTATCCTGAATAGTGTCTATAATTTCCACACTGTCGTCGGTGTTGCCTCTTTTATCGTAAATTGAGGTCATTGTAGTATCTTCTGAAAGAAGTTGTGTAACTTTATCCGGTTCCATATCAATATGTTCTGCAACTTCTTTTGTTGTCGGCATTCTGCCGAGCTGTTGTTTTAATTCTTCCTGTGCGTGTTTGATATCTTTAAGTTTTTTTCTTACGCTTCTTGGTAAAAAGTCTTCGGAACGAATTTTGTCCAGAATAGCGCCTCTGATTCGGATAAGAGCGTAAGTCTCGAACCTGGTATTCTTTTGCGGAGAATATCTTTCTATTGCGTTAATTAAACCTTCCACGCCATAACCCGCGATATCTTCAATCGAAACTGTTGCAGGCAAAGTTACTTTTACACGTCCTACAACGTAACGTATAAGGTAGATATATTGAACAATCAAAGTATCTCTTGCTTCTTTGTCTGATTTGTTTCGGAAATATTTTTCCCACAAAACGGTCAATTCTTCTTCCGATAATCTTTTGATGTTATTGTAAGATGTGAAATCAAAACTCTGACTCATTAATTCGCCCAACTCTTAAAATTTCTTTACATTATTATTTTATAACATCTGAGTTTTGCGACATCATTTAAAAAGAGGAAAAGTTTAAAATTCCCTAAAGTGAGTAGAGTATGAAAAGCATGCTTTATCGTACGGTGCAAAATTATTCTTCATTTTTTTCTTCGGTTTCAACAGGTTTTCTGATAATTTCCAGTTTTGTAATTCTGGCACCGTCAACTTCTTTAACATTGAATGTTAAGTTTTGGAACTGTGCGGTATCGCCAACATTTGCGATACGTCCGAGAAGTTTTACCACAAGCCCTGCGATAGTGTCGATATCTTCATCATCGATGGCATCTTCTGATATTTCAAAGAATTCTGCGAATTCGTCGATTCTCATCATTGCATTAGCAATAAACTTATCAGGCTCAACTTCTTTGATATCGCATTCTTCTTCTTCGTCAAATTCGTCCTGTACTTCTCCGAAGATTTCTTCAAGAACGTCTTCCAGCGTGATTAATCCTGAAGTTCCGCCAAATTCGTCAATTACGATAGCCATTTGACCCTTTCTCTTTTTGAATTCAAGAACAAGGTTGTCCATTGTGATTGTTTCAGGAACGAGAAGTACTTCTCTCAAAAGGCTTTCGATAGGTCGTTGTTCATTATTAATAGAGAGCGAATACAAATCTTTTACGTGAATCAATCCCGTAATATGGTCGATATCCTCGCTGTAAACAGGATATCTTGTGTATTGGCTTTCTGCTGCAAGTTTGTTTAATTCTTCAAAAGTCATATCTTCAGGTATACAAACCATGTCCGTACGCGGAATCATAACCTGTTTTGCCGTAAGGTCAGAAAATTTAAACACATTATGCAGCATATCTTTTTCTGTTTCATTGAGAACTCCGCCGTCATAACTTGCATTAACCAACATATCAAGTTCTTCTGTTGAGTGAACGAGCGAACCTTTATGAGAATGAGGGATTTTAAACAGTTTCAAAAGTCCGTTTCCGAATCCGTTCAAAAGCCAGATAAAAGGGTTAAATATTGTTGTTATTATCTGCATAGGTCTTGCCACAACCAGTGCTGTTTTTTCCGTGTATTCCAGAGCGATTGATTTTGGAACGAGTTCGCCTATTACGACGTGGAGGAATGTAATCAGAGCAAATGCAACGGATACTGATACCGTATGAGTCGCAATATTCTGGCTTATGCCGGGTAAAAATGCAAATATCGGTTCAATAATTCTTGCAAGCGTTCCTTCTCCGACCCAACCTAAGCCGATACTTGAAATCGTTACGCCCAGTTGGACCGCTGCTATAAATTTATCCAAATCTTTTAATGCTTCGAGTGCTATTTTTGCGTTAAAATTACCTTCTTTTACCAGTTGTTCGATTCTTGTTTTACGAACCTTAACCATTGCAAATTCCGATGCAACAAAGAATCCGTTTGAAAATAACAAGAATATTATTACAAATAAGTTAAATGCTATACTGCCCGTCTCATCCATTATAATTTTATTTCCTCTTTATATTATTTCTTATAAGTGTAATTATAGTATTATTCCGTAAAAAATGCAAGAATTCTACTCAGGCTTAACTTCTCTGAGTTGTGTATAAATCATAGGAGAAAATCCTTTTGTCACATTTATATCTATAATTTTATATTGATGAGGCAACTTTAGCAATGAAGGAGTACTGATATGGTAAATCCCGTTTTGCATTTTTTCGCTGTTTATATGGTAGTGTCCTGATACTATAGATATTACGTTTGAATGCTTATCCAGCATTTTTAAGTATTCTTCTGCCTTGTAAGTGCAGTGGCTGCTGCTTTTTTCAGGTTCAACCAATGGAAAATGTTGAAAAATAACGAATTTTTGTTTTTTATGTTTTGTGAGTTTTTCATCAACAAATTTCAGGGTTGATTCCTTAAAATAACCGTTTGAGCCGGGTATAATCTCTTTGGCTCCGTCAGCGATTATAAATCCGAAGTTTCCTCTGCTGAAATAATAATCAGGTTTTCTCTGTCCGAAGAGCATGTTATTTTCTTTTACGGTTTCAAGATATTGTTGTTTGGAAAGTCCGTTTGAACGGAAAACTTCGTGGTTACCTATTACAAGATAATAAGGGAATCTTAATTTGTTGATTATTTTTACAAAAGCCGCAAGGTCTTCTGCATTCGGTCGGTTGATATTATCTCCCGTGAACACGACAAATGATACGCCCGAAAGAGTATTTATGTCATCAACAGCGGCTTTCAGGACTGACTCCGAAAATTTGTTGTCTTTTGAATAGTGCGAATCCGTTACCTGTACAAACTTAATATCACTTGCAAATGCACATTGGCTTATCAGTGCAAATATAAATAAAAAACAGATTAATAATCTTTTCATGTTGTAAAAACTCCGTTAATATCCGATTCGATTATATCATAAACGAAATTTATATGTTAAAATGATTCTATGAGATTAGACAAATTTTTAAAAGTATCAAGATTAATAAAAAGAAGAACCGTCGCCAATGAGGTTTCCGATATGGGAAGAATCTCTGTTAACGGTAATCCCGCTAAGGCAGGGAAACAATTAAAAGAAGGCGATGTTATTGAAATTGAATATGCGAACAGAACCGTGAAAGCAAAAGTCCTTAGGATTCCCGCAAATAATGTAAGCATTCAGGAAGCACCAACTCTGTACGAAATTATTGAATAAAATAAAACAGCCGACTTTTGCCGACTGTTTGTTTTTTATTCGAGATTGCATTGTGTTGTCTTATGCTAATAAATCTAAATGTTTTGCAAGCGGAGAATTTCCGTATGGTGTGGAATCAGCTGCCGCAGGATGGTTAAGATTAAATTGAGCAGTATTAAATGAGCCGAGGGTCGGTTGTTGTTGATACTGTTGAGTTCTTTTTGCATCCTGAAAACCTACAGGTTGTGTTCTAAATAAATTTACCGCTTGGATTGGTGATATTCCCATAATTAATTCCCCAAATTAATTTATCCCTATACTATTATAAAGTATAGGGCGAATAAAAAATTGCCTGAATTTATTAAATTATTAAGAAAATTTAAGCTAAAAGATCAAGAGACTTTCCGACAGTCTCACTTCCTTTTATAGACGGATAGTTTAGGTTGTGTAATCCGTTAGCGAAGAAATTAAATTCCGTATTTTTTTGTTGCCTGCCGTTTGAGCCGTCGTTGTATGCAACAGGCTGAACCCTATACATTTGTTGGGCTTGAACGGCTTTTACCGAATCCAACATGGTTACCTCTTTTATTTACTCTCTCAAATATATAAAAAATTCCCTTCAGTGAGATTTTCACATACGGGAATTTTTGTTACAAATTTTACAATAAATTTTAATTGCATTTTTGTTGTTTGTCCCAACCGAGTTTGTCAGGACATTTTAAGTAATCCAAATTTTCATTATAAATTACCCAGGCAGTACAGCCGAGTCCGTTTAATCTTTTTGGAGAATCCACACAAGCTGTATCAAAATTATTTAAATAATTATCTGTATCAGTTCCGCTTGGAATTATAGCGTCTTTTGTAATATAAAATTGAAAAATGTCCTTACCGTATGTATTTGGTTCTTTTTTACCGTTAATATCAAGCTTAAAACTTCCGCAGAAATGGCTCAGAGCACCACTTCCCCAATTCAAACTGCAAGAGGGCGAATTTATAAAAATATGTCCTATAATGCTTCCATCAGAAAGTTTAATTCTTTCAGCATACGTATCAGAAGTATCAACCTTCCCAGCCAAATTCTTAGCCTCATATGTGGAACACGAACTGTCAGAATAATAACATTTTGATGTAACTTTTAAGTAAGGTGTAATCGTGTCAATAAATTTATCAAGAGAAGTATTGCTGTTTATTATGTCTGCATTATCCTCTGCAGAATTCGTAAATGACTTTGTTAATCCCCAGTTATCAATCGAACCGTATTCATTTTTTGCCATCATATATGCTGAATTCATAACAGAATAGAATTTCTTTAACTGCGAAACAGTCTGTTTTTCTTGATGTTTTTGAATCAGCGTCGGCAAAGTCATAGCTGCGATAATACCGATTATGCCGAGGGTTATTAAGACTTCGGCTAAAGTAAAGGCAATTTTCCTCTTCTCCCTACCCTTACTCGTGTCTCCCTGCATTTTAGTGTCAGGGTGATGTGCCTCAGGCACCGACAAAAACGACTCTAAAAATTTCGTGCAAAATTTAAAATGTTGTGAAAAGTGCTTCCTCGAAATCCGCTCCAGAGTAGTGTCCTGCCTCCGGCAGGGGGCCGCCCCCCCGGCCCGGGGGCCTGGGAGGGGGGGGGGTGTGGGGGGGGGGGGG
>CAOJDT010000065.1 GCA_948433295.1 uncultured bacterium | reverse complement strand
CTCGTGCTAGTTCTATTTTTCGTGCTTAGTGATTCTACAAGGTTCTTTCCAAGGTTTGGCTCTGACTCAGTCAGCCCCCCCCCCCCGCAAATCCAGTCATATCAGTGGTTTTCATGCTTTCTCCTTTATTATAATTTCAATCTCTTTTCCTTAATTGTAACATATTGCTTGAACTTTTTCAATTGTTAACTTTCATTACAAAATCGTTATTACCTGAAATTCCGAGGGAATAAAATTTTTAATATATGTAAGAAGAAATAAATAAGGAGAGTATTATGGCTTACAGAGTAGACGGCATAGAATCAGAAGACGATTTAAAAAAAGCTCAGGCGGCTGCTCAGGCTCAGGGAGTTCAGGTTCCGAATTACAACGAATGGCAGCAGGTTTTAAAAGACCTTAATGAGGCAGGCGTTGAATCCACAGGTTCTTACGCAGGCGACAAGGCTAAACTTAAAGAAATTGAAACCGCTGTCGAAAATTTCATAAAAGAAGTTCAAACAGAACAAATCGCACAGGAACGACAAAAAGAAACCAAGCAAGTAAAAGAAACTTCCGAATCGGATAAAGACCAAGAAATCAAGGCAACGGTTGCAAACGCAACAAGTTCAATGATTATGGCAGATTATATGAAATACTATCATCTGCTTTCATAAAAAAAAAACATGAAGAAAATCTTTATGCCCGATTGAGTGTATTTTATAACACCCTTTCGGGCATTTTTTGTATTAAAGCCTTAGAATCGTGTAATATCAACACTTTTAAACCAACACAAATATTAAGCTTTGTAAATTTTACTACCAATGTAGCAAAACTTATTTTCAAAAAGTGGTATAATGTAAATGGGAGAGATAAAATATATAAAATCAATATCCTAACATAGCCAATAATTATATTTTGTATATAACAAAATAGAAAGGCATAAAGAAAATGAGCAACCTGCAATTTCAAAACGATCTGGACAGATTAATAGAAATTTTACCCGACAAGGTAAGGAAGCACATCAACTACGGGCAGATGGAAGATGTCATAGAGATAGTTCTTGACATTGGCAGGACGCCCGAGGTAAGACATGCAGGAGGCAGGATTGAATATTTAGGCTCGAACATCGTTAATTATGAAGATATATCTTTTATTACGCAAAGAATTCAGGAATTCACATCGGATAATCGTTCAGGAATCCCCGGAACACTCCACAGAATCAGTGCAATAAGAAACCGTCAGGGTAAAGTTATAGGTCTTACTTGCAGAATAGGTAGAGTTGTTACGGGGACAATTGCTTGTATAAAAGATTTTTGTATGATGAATAAAAGCATACTTTTCCTCGGACGTCCTGGTGTGGGAAAAACAACAAAACTCAGAGAAATATCAAGACTTGTCGCTGACGAACTTGGTAAAAGGGTTGTAGTAGTCGATACTTCAAACGAAATTGCCGGCGACGGCGACACTCCTCACCCTGCAATCGGTCATGCCAGAAGAATGCAGGTCAGACAGCCCGAATTTCAAAAAGATATTATGATTGAAGCAGTCGAGAACCATACCCCTGAAGTTATTGTGGTTGACGAAATCGGTACGGAAGCGGAAGCTCAGGCGGCAAGAACCATTGCTGAACGCGGGGTTATGCTGATTGCTACCGCACACGGTAACTGCCTTGAAAGTTTAATCAAGAACCCGACACTTTCAGACCTCGTCGGCGGAATCCAATCTGTTACACTCGGTGACGATGAAGCAAGACGCCGCGCTTCACAAAAAACGGTTCTTGAAAGAGAAAAACAACCGACTTTCGACATTGTAATCGAAATTCTCGACAGAAATACTCTCGCGGTTTACAAAGATACCGCAGAAGCAGTGGATTACATACTTCGCGGCTGGCCAATCCGACCTGAAATTAGAAAAGTCGACAAAACTTACGAAGAACCGGTTCAAGAAAAAATCGAAGAAAAACACGAACCAACAATTTCTGAACAAATCAACAAACTGGAACAAAAAATTCAACCGTCTGACAGCCTGAAATTCAGTTTTTCAAGACAAAAATATGTTGAAGAAGTTAAAGATTTCAAAAAGATTTATCTTTACGCTGTATCAAGAAGCATTGTTGAAAAGGTTATCGAACGCCTTGACATGAAAGCAGAAATTACACGTAACCTCGATGATGCAGATATTGTTCTCGCACATAAAAACTTTGCAAAAGGCGGCGCAAAAATATTAAGCACCGCAAACGATTACAGATTACAGGTTTTCTATATTAAAACCAATTCAATGGCACAAATACAGAAAGTTCTTAAAGATGCGCTTCAAATAACAGAAGCCTCCGAAACTCTACAGGGTTACTATGACGATGCAGAACGCGCACTTGATGAAGCAAAAGCCGCTATTAACAAAATACTTGCGGGCGCAGAACACATTGAACTTCAACCCCAAAACCAACAAATCAGAAAGCTTCAGCACGAACTTGTCGAACAGCATAACCTGATAAGCAAAAGTGTCGGCGAAGGAGAAAATCGTCACCTTAGAATTGTTGGCGGTAAGGATTTCGAAAAGAAAATAGTATAAAAGATTTTATATTGTCAAGCATTGACCGGCTCCTCCGCCGGTCTTTTCCTTGTGCCTGAGGCACGACAGTACTCTGGAACGATGTTTTTAATGGCATTTAGCACGATATTTGACAATCTACACGATATTGGCATAAGCATTTATCATGATAATTGTCTTTTAACGGGTTTTGTCAGATGACGCGGCTTCTATTGCCTGAGGCACGACTTTAGCACGATATTATGAATAACGACACAGTACAAAAAATCACTCCTGCTATAGGGCGAGGAGTGATTTTTTCTATGCATTATACCTTTTGAAGGTTTTCTCAATATTCTTACTTATTACCGACTTGACAGTATCGTATTCTGTAGTAAGTGCTGAAATTTCCGTGTCGAGATTTTTCATCTTCATATCAAGAATATTTTCTTTTGCATTAATTTTTTGTTTTTCACGGTTATATTTTGCTTCTGCCTGTGCAACAAGTTTTTCGTCCGTTACTTCTTTTACATACGTATTCGTTGAATAATTGCCCTGATAATAGAAACCGTCATCTGCCAATGTTGACATATACATCGCGCCTGTTTTTAACATTTCTTCCAAATATTCTTTATCGTCAATGTTTTCATTTTCCGTCCAACCATTTAAACATATCTGATTGAACAATGCATCATAAAAGCCTGCAACCAACAAGTTATCGCCTGATGTATCAACATCGGTTACGTAATTAAATGTAAACATATCGTCGACAAAGTTACTTTGTTCATACAATTTTTCGACGTGGTATTCAGACTCGCCTATACCTTGCATATATTGTGCAAAGTAAGTAAGGTATGCTTTTGCCATACTTGAAATGTTCAAGCCGTAGCCGTCTTTGTAACTGCCTTCATCTTCTCTTGCACTGTTTTCAATATATACAATACCAACATATTTATCGGTATTCTGGTCAACTTTATTTTGAACCTTAACCGCAGAGTTGTTACCAGTATGGATACCCATAAACGAGTGCGCTTTCATCTGTTCCCAGTATGCAAAGTTAGAATAATCTACGTTACCGCCTCCGCTATCATCACGTTGACCGAGACATTCCACGGATTCCATAACTTTCTTTTGTGCATATTCTAAAGCTGCCTGTGTATATGAATCTCCTGTATCAAGAATTGAAGAGACACCTTCAAACATTGAACTCCAGAAAGTACTCGAACCAACTGTATCAACAAGGATTTCCCAAGATTTAAACATTCTGTCGCCATCACCCTGGTGTTGACCCAGACCTCGAATACTAAAGTTACCGGTTAACAGGTCTGCCATTGTAATTTTGTCAACAGAACCTTGATATTTACTGCCATCATCATATAATTCCAGACTGTGTCCCTGATTACCGTTAAACGTTTGCGGAGTTGCGATATCAGTCAAGTCGAATGATACATTTGAAAGCATTTTAATCAATTCAGAATATGAACATTCGGCAGTATTAATGTTTACCATATCAGTAGACCCTACACCCGCAAGCTGGTTGTAAGTTGTCTTTTTAATATTGTCGCCGCGCATTTGAGTTATTACATCATTTGCCACCAAGCCGTCGATAAATACATTTCTTACATCAGATGACGGCAAACCGTCCATACCTTCTTGAGGTATGCCTGCGGCTTTTGCAGCACGGGCTAATGCTGGATTCAATACTACTCTGCCGCCTTTATCCGTTATTGTTGTTGGAATATAATCATTTAAGGCAGACGGACTCATTAACAAATTATACGTTAACGGGTTCACCTGACTGTTATTACCGTAAAAATCGTATACTAAGTTTGTCTGATTGATTGCATCCTGATATTCCGCAGATATGATATCCATATCACGTGAGAGTGCAATCTTCTGGTGCGAAAGTCTCATTGATTCATATTCGCAATCAGATTTTCTTGCAGTTATGGTTAATAATCTCGCTTGTGAAGCTGATAATCCCATTTTGTACTCAAAATCCTTTCAACTTAGTAAAATTTTCCTGTTCTTTCATGTACTGTTACGGATTTTTGAGTGCAAAACTTTAAAATCAGGAAGAGTTTGTAACAAATATTTACATTAATTGTCATTAAAAATATTTTTTGGGGTAGTGCCGTACCTCATGCAATAAAAGCCGTGTCATCTGACAAAACCCGTTAAAAGACAATTATCATGACAAATGCTTAGGCGAATATCGTGTAGATTGTCAAATATCGTGCTAAACACCATCAAAAACATCTTTCCGGAGTACTGTCGTGCCTCAGGCAATAGAAGCCGTGTCATCTGACAAAACCCGTTAAAAGACAATTATCATGATAAATGCTTATGCCAATATCGTGTAGATTGTCAAATATCGTGCTAAATGCCATCAAAAATATCGTTCCAGAGTAGTGTCGTGCCTCAGGCACTAGACATCAGCAACAGGCGGAACATCAATACGTTTAAGTCTTTGTTCGATACGTCTGTACCACTTCAAATGTTGTTTGAATAAGATTTTGTAATCCTCAATCTCTCCGTTTGCAATAGAATGGAACTGATTATCGCAAGTTTCCTGCAAACTTCTTTCCAAAATATGAGTAAGAGATTTTCTGTCAATTTTCGGATCTGACAATTCTATTCTCTGCCCGAACTCGACAAGAACTTCAGGTCTATTATCACGAAGGAAAGAGTAATCGATTGCCATAGGTACAAGATTAACTCTGCCATACTTTTTAACGGCATTTTGTGCAATATACGCAAGCCCTGTTTGAAACTCGATAGGTCTGAAATGAGGCGGTCTTATAATTCCCTGAGGAAAAATACACAAAAGATTTTTCAAATCACCAACAACATCAACAGAATATTGAAGCGCTTTCATTGCTGATTGCGGAGATTTTTTGTTAACAGAGTATGCACCGCCGCGTCTTAGAAGAGGAAAACGATTAAGTTCTTCCACCATAAGACGGATTTCTTTTTTAAAAATTCTATGAGTAGTGTTGTACAAAACAATACCGTCCCACCAGTTACAGTGAGGAGCAAAAATTATTGTAGGCACGCCTTTTTCAATTACATTTTCAGCGCCTTTGTATCTGAAAGCGTAAAAACGATTTTGAAGCATGTTATAAAAAAACATACTTGCTATAGTAAGCCAAAACTTGTTTGTCTTTGCCGGCTTAAATTTCTCCTCTTTATTCCTCAACTTTGTAGGAGGGATGTCAGAATATAATTTTTCTTCAACACTCATGATAAAATTATTGTACTCCACATGTTTTAAATAGTATACACTGCGCAAACTAATTGTAAGAAATCTTAACTTCTCATCTCAGTTCAACCAATTTTATATACATGTTTAAACGTTCAATAACTTTTTGAAATAGCTCATCCGGGTAAGTTTTTTCATCAAGAAATCGGGAGTCAAGAACCTTTGACGGAACAAATTTTTGAAGGTAATACCTTTTGGCTCCGTTCAAAAGTTTACCTATATTTTCAAAATCTTTTTCATCCAATTGTGACGCCACAACCGTTGTCCGAAATTCATAATCGACTCCGCTATTCATAATCATATCAATACTTTTACGGATATTTTCGACATCACCGTTCCAATTTGCGACCGCAGAATATTTTTCTAAAGGAGCCTTAATATCCATAGCAACGTAATCCAAATCAGGCAATACTTTTGCAAGCATTTCGGGATAACTTCCGTTGGTATCAAGTTTTACGGCAAAACCGAGTGATTTAACCTGCTTTATAAATTCAGGCAAATCTTTTTGAAGACATGGTTCACCGCCCGTAATCACCACCCCTTCAAGCTTTCCCACACGATTTTTCAAAAACTCAAAAACCTCAGTAACAGGTGCGATAGAATTGATGAGTTCAGGATTATGACAGTATCCGCAGCGGAAATTACATCCCGCTGTGAATACTATCGCACTGATTTTGTCGGGAAAATCCAACAAAGAAGTTTTTTGTAATCCGCCTATTAACATTCGCAGCAACCATCCGTAATTTCGAATGTTTTACGGTTATCAAATTCCAATTGTTTACCTTTGTTCCATTGGTTAACAGGTCTGATATAGCCGACAATTCTTGAGTAAACCTCGCATTCTGCACCACATTGCGGGCATTTGTAATGTTCTCCTGCAACATAACCGTGGTTTGGACATGTACTAAACGTCGGTGAAAACGTAAAATACGGAAGTCTGTAATTATTACAAACTTTTTTCACAAGATTTTTCATTGTATTGATGTTAGAAATTCTTTCACCCGCAAAAATATGAACAACTGTACCGCCGGTATATTTTGTTTGAAGTTCGTCCTGATGGTCAAGAACCTCAAAAATATCGTCGCTGTAATTTACGGGAAGTTGAGTTGAATTTGTAAAGTATGAATATTTGTGATTTTTATCTAATCTTGCAAGCCTGTAGGAAGTTCCTTCGCCCGGAGTTGCCTCAAGATTATAATTGTGACCTGTCTCTTTTTGAAATTCAACAATTTTTGCTCTCATAAAATCCATAACTTCAAGCGAAAATTGTTTTCCTCTAAAACTTCCGATACCGTCAGCGAGAAGATTCAAGCAGGCTTCATTCATACCGATAAGACCTATTGTTGAGAAGTGGTTTTTCCAGTAAACTCCGTAACGCGATTTAATATCGCGAAGATAGAATTTGGTATACGGATAGAGATTTTTGTCAGTCAAATCTTCAAGAAGTGCACGTTTTATTTCTAAACTTTCTTTTGCTGTTTCCATGTGTTTCGCGAGAATTTCAAAGAATTCACCTTTTGTCTTGACGGCATCTGCAATTTTAGGAAGATTAATCGTTACAACGCCTACAGAACCGGTCAGAGGATTCGAACCGAAAAGTCCGCCGCCCCGATATTCAAGTTCACGGTTATCAATTCTCAAACGACAACACATTGAACGCGCATCTTCAGGCGACATATCCGAATTAATAAAGTTTGAAAAATAAGGAATACCATACTTTGCAGACATTTCCCAAAGTCCGTCAAGATTTTTGTTATCCCAGTCAAAGTCTTTTGTAATATTATATGTAGGAATCGGAAAAGTAAACACTCTGCCCGAGGCATCACCTTCCATCATCACCTCAAAGAACGCTTTATTAAGCATATCCATTTCAGGTTGAAATTCCTTGTAAGTTTTCTCCATCAACTCACCGCCGATAATAACTGGCTGCTCTGCGTAATAAGAAGGAACCGTCAAATCCATAGTTATATTTGTAAACGGAGTTTGAAATCCTACGCGGGTCGGAACATTCATATTAAAAACGAATTCCTGTATTGCCTGTTTTACCTGTTCGTAATTTAAATTATCATATCTTATGAACGGTGCAAGAAGTGTATCAAAGTTTGAAAAAGCCTGAGCACCTGCAGCTTCGCCCTGCATTGTGTACATAAAATTCACTACTTGTCCTAGCGCTGTTCTGAAATGTTTTGCAGGAGCGCTTTCGACTTTACCTTTAACCCCTGTAAATCCTTCCGATAACAAATCTTTCAAATCCCAACCCACGCAATATACGGAAATAATATTCAAATCGTGAATATGTATATCACCACTAACGTGAGCATTTTTGATATTTTCAGGATAAATTTTGTTAAGCCAGTATTTTTTACTAATTTCTGAGGCAATATAATTATTAAGCCCCTGAATAGAATAAGACATATTGGAATTTTCATTAACTTTCCAATCAAGCTGCTTTAAATAACCCTCAACAAGAGCTACACTCAAATCCCCTTCTTTAGCGTTTGGTTGTGACATGTAAACCGATTTTGCCGAATTCAAAGCTACAACATTAGCATTGTTTAATAAAGTATTCTTCATAAAAAAAATCTCCCAGATTTCCGTGGTAACACAACTGAGATAAGCATTCCGACTCTAACGGCTGCGGTCCAGTGAGGGAATTTCACCCATGCTTTCCTTATTTCAGTAAATTTATTTTAAAACTTCATTCAAAATTTGTCAATAAATCTAAATATTTATTTAGATAAAGATTTGACTCTGTCAAACGGCCAGAAAAGAAAGACTGCCTTTCCTATAAATCTGTCCTGCGGCAAATATCCCCAGTATCTTCCGTCTTGCGAATTTCCTCTGTTATCGCCCAGCATTAAGTATTGTTTTTCGGGAATTACGGCAGGTCCGCAAAACATTGCTTCGGTACACGGAGAATAATCATAAGGACTCTTTATATAAGGTTCGTCCAGAGGTTCATCGTTGATATATACGGTATACTTTCCGTTTTCGTCTGCTTTAATCTCAAATTTATCCCCCGGCATTCCGACAACACGCTTAATATATGCAATATCTTTACAGAAGAAGCCTGTTAATCTTGCAAAAAGTTTCCACGGAGTATTTTTCAACTCTTCAAACGGCGGATAAAAAACCATAATGTCGCCGCGTTTCGGTGTAGATTTGAATCGGGAAAATCTTTCGACAACGATTCTATCACCTTCCAGAAGTGTCGGATGCATAGAACCTGACGGAATCCAACGAATTTCGCCCACAAAAAATCTGATAATAATAACCGCAACAAGTACAAATACAACTGTTTCTACAATATCGACAAATGCCGCTTTGAATTTTTTACCTTTTTCAATAAAAAGTTCTTTTGTAAGAGGTTCTTTTTTCTTGGGTTTGAAGATATCTCTTAAGAATTTAAACGTAATTATATCTTTCAAAAATATACCGAATTCGACTAAATCTTTTTTAATATCTTTTAAGATTTCGACAGAAAACATATACTTCAAATCTTTGACAAATTGCTCAAACCCGTCTTTTATTTTTTCTTTAAAGGTTCTGTTTTTGCAGTTTGTTTCATTAATATCTCCTTCAGAAGAAAAAATAATCCTCAATGCGTCTTTAAATTCTTCAAAAGTCATTTCGCCAATAAATTTAGTCATATTTAAACAGCTCCAATAATTTTAACAATGCTGATTTATATTTACTTTCAGCCAAATCTGAAATACACTCTTCGGCCTCAACCAGATAATTATTCAACAAATCCTTAGTTTTTTCAATACCCGACGCAGAGACAATCTTGCTCTGAGAAAATATAACGGGAGTATTAAATATTCCTGATTTAATATCACCTGCATCTTTTTCAATAATATTAGCCAAATCATCACGTATCTGAAAAGCTATGCCGAATTTTCTGCCGAATCGTCCTGCCTCAAGATTTTGTGTATTTTCCGCAAGAATCATTGCTCCGCTAAGCGAAGCTTCAAACAGCGTTCCTGTTTTTAAGTAGGATTTTTTGATATTTTCATCTATTGATGTAATTTTATTCAGATTCATAAACTGAACAATTTCTCCGTTACACATATCATCAAGAGTTTTGGAAAAAAGATTAAATAAGTCAAAAGATTTTAACGCGGTCAACTTTTTCATAACCACCGACAAAATATAATCTCCCGAAATTATTGCCATACGATTACCGTAAGTATTGTTGAGTGTTTTTTGCCCGCGTCTTTCAAAATCACCGTCGATTACATCATCATGCACAAGCGAAGCGTTATGTATTAATTCAACAATAACCTGAAGTTCTATCTGTTCCGCAGTAACTTCAATCCCATTCGCACGAAGATACAAAAACGCCAGCAAAGAACGTATCCGCTTGGATTTGGAATTTAAAAACCCCTGCAAATCTTTTAAGAGTTGAGAATTTGCGCAAATTGATTCCTCAAGCGCCAAATTAACTCTGTCTATATCATCCTTAACCGTGTTAAAAATCTCGTTGTAAGATTGCGTAAATGTCATAAAAAGATTTTATCATAAAAAAAAAACGACTCACTTTGTAGTTCGTCGTTGGAATTAATAGGAAAAAGGAAAAAGGGAAAGGAAAATTATTAAATATTTTTTTATTTCGTTTTTGGGTTTGTTATTTTTTTGGAGCGGCTCGCCTTTACTATTTTAGGCTAAGCCGATTCTTAGGGGTTCGTTACTTTCTCCGGATTCTTGTTAAGGCGTCTTTGCCAAATTTGCACCAGGTATAAAAGTAAACTGGTTTACCCGAAGGTTTTGAAGGTACTTTCGGTATTCTTTTCGATTACCTTGGACACTG
>CAOJDT010000064.1 GCA_948433295.1 uncultured bacterium | reverse complement strand
AACAGTGGGCAAAGTCATCGCCGCTAAAATTCCGATTAGCCCGCGATTGATTAGAACCTCCGCACGCGGGAAACCTCCCCGAAACCCTTGAGCTGAGAGGAATCTAGTTTGCCCCCCCCCCCGTTTTGAAAACTATTCCTTTATATTGCATGTCAATCCTCCTTTTCGGTGTTTCTTTGTATGTTTTTATTTTACCATACATTTACGTGCCTATCAACCCGTTCTTATTCATTTATTACGGCTTTAACTAATTTGTAAACAGTTTCGACTTTGTCACGACTTTTGAGCTTTTTTATGTCGTTAATTATTTCAGCGACAAGCTCCTCCTGAGGTCGTAAGTGGTCAAAGGCAAAAAGTTCCGTACTTGTAACGTCAAGAATTTCCATAATCTTTTCAAGCGTCTCGGCTGTCATAAAATTCTCGCCGTTTTCTATCCCGCAAAGCGTCCGCGTTGCAATATCAATCCTTTCTGCAAGCTGTTCCTGCGTTAACCCGCGGTTTTGACGAAGCCTTTTTATTTTTGCACCCAATTCTCTTTTTATATTCACGATATTTAACCTCTATTTAATTCTAAAAGAGAATATTAAATTGCAAAACGATAATATATCTCATTAAATAAAACAATAAAGATATTAAACATCATGGTAATTTGAAACTATATTAAATTTTGTAAAGTACTAAAAGCATTATTATATCTTATTTTTATATATTATTGATATTTTATTTCTTATATATGCGCAATTTTGCTAGCCAAAATGTTTTTATATACTTGTAAGGCCTACAACAATGAGAGATATAAACATAAGGAGAATTTTTATGGTACAAGACTTTAACATTGGAAATCTTAGACTACCATCCACATCCAAACCTGAGCAAAAACCAACTTCAACATGCTATCAGGTAGGTAAAGGCGACAATTTAAGCACTATTGCAAAAAAATTCGGAGTCAGTGTAAAAGATATTATGGCTGCTAACCCTGATATTAAAGACGCTAACAAAATTCAAATAGGTCAGAGGATTAACCTGCCGACAACAAAGAATCCGAATGTAAACGAATTGACCGGTCAAAATCGGTCGCAGGAATCTATATTCGCCAAACTTAACCCAAATAAAGAGACTGTTACAGGGCTTAAAGGCAGTATAATCCACGATCCAAATAATATGCTTGATAGGGAGAACACACGATATTTAATGAGTGGACAATATCGTTTTGAATAAAAAAAAGACCCGATAATTTCGGGTCTTTTTATTGATTTATAAAAATTACGCTTCTGCAGGAGCTTCTTCTGTAGCTGCCTCTGCAGCTGCTTTTGCTTCTTCTTCGGCTTTAGCCTTAGCTTCTGCTTCTGCTGCAGCTTTAGCTTGTGCTTTTTTAGAAAGTTTTACTGTTTCTTTCTTTTTGTAGTTCAATGTACCGTCTTCGTTACAGTTATTCATCAAATATGCAACTGTTTCTGTCGGTTGAGCACCTTTTTTCACCCAATCTTGTGCTGAAGCGAGGTCTAATTTCATTTCTTTTGTTTTAGGATTGTAGTGACCTAATTCTTGGATTGGTCTGCCTTCGCGTTTTGTTGTTGAGTTGATAACTACAATTCTGTATGAAGGTGATTTTTTTGCACCCATTCTTTTCAATCTGATTTTTAACATTTTAAAATTTTCCTTCTTTATTTATTTTACTTATTGAGATCCTGAAACAAGTTCAGGATGACATTTTTCGACTCTGTCAAAACCTGCAGCCGCGCGTTGTTTGGCAGACTCTTGAACAAGGCTAAGAGGAATTGCCCGTTCCGATTTTATAAAAACACAAAAATGTTGAGTTCGCAAGTATATCTTAAGAAATATTTTTACATATTTGCTTATTGCAAATTTTATCATTATAATTTAATTATGAATCCGATAGACACAAGCAATTTAGATATATTAAGGGATAACGTAAAAAACAAACTTGATTCGACACAGCTTTTCAAGTTTAAGGGAACGGTATCAAAGCTTTTGGGGCTTACGGTTGAGGTTAAACTTCCGGGGTTGAAAGTCGGAGATTTGTGTTTTATAGAAACTGCGGACGGGCAGAAAAAACCTGCAGAAGTTCAGGCTTTTAAAGGTGACGTGGCTCAATTACTTTTGCTTTACGACGGTGAGGGTATCGGTCAGGGCAGTCTTGTGACTTCTACGGGGAAACCTATTATTATTCCTGTCGGGGATTTTCTTTTGGGAAGACTGATTAACCCGATGGGTGACCCTATTGACGGAAAGCCGATGGATTTGACGGGGGCTTTATGGAAACCGATTGAAGGTCCGCCTCCAGGACCGTTTGAACGTCCGATTATTACGGAAATGTTTTCTACGGGAGTTCGCGCTATTGACAGTTGTATGACTATGGGAAGCGGTCAGCGTCTCGGGCTTTTTGCGGGTTCGGGGGTTGGTAAAAGTACGCTTCTGGGTATGATTGCAAGAAATTCCGACGCTGATGTTAACGTTGTTGCCCTAATCGGAGAACGCGGACGTGAGGTTAAGGAATTCGTTGAAGATGCGCTTGGCGAAGAAGGTATGAAAAAATCGGTTCTTGTATGTTCCACAGGAGACCAGCCCCCGTTGATTCGTCAAAAGGCGCTTCTTACTGCAACTGCGGTTTGTGAACACTTTAGAGATCAGGGTAAAAAAGTTTTCTTAATGACAGATACGGTTACGCGTTGCGCAATGGCAGGACGTGAAGTCGGATTGTCTCTAGGGGAGCCGCCTACGATGAAAGGTTATCCGCCATCAATTTTCTCTTGGCTGCAGAAGGTTCTTGAACGTGCAGGGAACAGTCCTAGAGGTTCAATTACCGCTCTTTACACAGTTTTGATGGAAGGTGACGATATTTCTGACCCTATTGTTGACATTGTGCGTGGTATCGTTGACGGTCACATTTTCTTATCAAGAAAAGTTGCCGAGATGAACCATTATCCCGCAATTGATGTTTTGGGAAGCATTTCGAGGCTTATGTCAGCGATTGCGACTCCAGAACACAAACAGGCTGCGGGGAAATTACGTACAATAATGTCAATGTATAGAGAAAACAAAGACTTAATCGACGTTGGTATGTATCAGCCCGGTTCTAACCCGAAACTAGATACTGCAATCGAGATGATGCCTCAGATTAATGCGTTTTTGCAGCAAAGAACCACTGACATTGTAAGCATGGATACAACTATCGGGACTCTTGTCGATATGATGAAAGATGTTGAAATTTAATTCAACGACAATGCAATTTCATGTTAAAGCCCCAAATGACGAAATTTTTCTATAATTTATACCTTATGACAGAATTGGAACCCTGCGCAGATATGAACAGTAAATTCCCGTCAATATGCAAGCAGTAAGGTTTTTGGATATTTCCGATGAGTACAGAAATTGCGCCTGTAGACGAAATTTTCAAAACATTATTCGCGTTATAATTTGCTACATAAATATTACCCTGAGAATCACTTTCCAGACCTATAGGACCATTAAGTCTGGAATCTTTTACAAACAAGCGTCGTTCTCCGTCAGGAGTTATCTTTGTAATCGCATTATCCGAAAACGCTGCAACGTATACATTTCCCGCTTTATCGGTTGTCATTCCCGTAGGACTTCCAAGATTTTCGTAGACACCGTTGCTTTGAGAAATTTTTTCTGACTGACGTGATTTTTCGAGTTCTTCATGTTTTATGGTTTGCAAATCCGTATTCATAGACAGCGCAAGCTCCTGTGCTTTTGAACCGACAATACTACTCGGAGGAATCAATGACAGATATGATTTTGCCTGTTCGTACTGCCCTACTTTTGCACTAAGAGCGGCAGCTTTGTACAAAGCTTCATAATCATCAGGTTTTCTCAGAATAATTTGTCTGAAAACAGCAAGTGCCGCGTCATCCTGTTTTATAAATTCCAGAATAGACCCCCAGTTGTAATACGCATCAATATAATCGGGAGCAATATCAACTGCGGTTTGAAAAGACTTCAACGCTTCATCATAACGTCCGAGACGATACTGGTCTACGCCTTTGTTATAATGAAGTTTGGCTTCAGTAGGAATTTCAGCCGCAAACGAAATGTTCACGGCTGAAATCGCTATAATTAAAGTTATAAGTATTTTTTTACTTAATTTCATCAAGTTCCTTTATCAATTTTGCATTTTTAGAAGCAAATTCACTTCCTCTTGCTATTATAGCAAGTTTTAAAATATTGGCAAGATTGATAGTTTCCATTGATTTGAAATTGTCAGGAAGTCTGAGACTCCAGTTTGCATCGCCTGATGTTCCAGGTTTATTGTAAACATCATTGATTTTGAAGTAATCAGTGAAGAACAACTGAATGTTTTCTGCTTTTGACGCAAAAATTTCTACCAATTTTGTTTGAGCGAGAAAATCTGCGTTCTTTGTCAATTCAACAATAAGCGCGTCTTTGTCATCCCATTCAGGAAAATCAAGGTCTTCAACCAAATTTTTGACATGGAGATAACCTTCATGAGAATTCACCATTGAATCTGCCCACATTTTAATAGGTTCGTTATCGTGGGTTCCGACCATAGCCCATGTTTTGTCGTTGATATTTCTGCAGCGGTAAGGGTGTTCCGGTTTTTCTGGAACTACAAACTGGGTAAGTTTCATACCTTGAAGTTTGTATTCTTCCATAACTGCGGCAACAGGGTTTGTGAGTGTACCCAAGTCTTCACAAACAATTGCGTCTTTATTCAAGCCTTCTTCTTTCGCTGCGGCAATTACAACTTTCTCAATTAATCTTCCGTATAATTTGATTTGTTCTTTTGAAAGTGTTTTAACACGTTTTTCTTTATCCGCTTCAAGTTCCATATCAAGATCGTCGAGTGACGGGATTGCGTATTTTTTCAATTCAGGGTGTTCAGGTGAAGAGTAAAGTCTGCCAGCGCCTTGTTCGATTTTCGGTTTTTTGCCTGCTTTATAAACCCAAGGGTCAATCAATCCGACGATGTGGTCAATTCTCACTCCGCCAGGGTTTTCTCTGAACATTTTTTTGAAGAGGTTTTTCATAAGAATTCCGCCTTCATCCAATGAACCGTCGGCTTTGTAAAGTTTTTCAGGATTCATTACAGGGAAGCCCCATGCCTGACCGTCTTTTGAGAAATAATCAGGAGGGCAGCCGAGCATCCAGCCTTCAAGGAACAATGACTGGTAAGCCCAGGTATCTCTATCGGAGAATGCAACCTGACGGTCGGCAATCATTTTGATATCTTTATGTTTTGCGTAATCAAGAGTCTCTTCGGTTTGTTTTGAAAGTACAAATTGTACAAACTTATAGAAATCGATTTCGTCAGCGTATTTTTTAGAAATTTCTTCAATACGTTTTCCGAATTCCATTTTTTCTTCTATTGATTTAGGGTTGAAAAGATTTTTGTCGGTTTTGGAATTCCAGAGCGGCCAATAATCGTTTCCGTGTTCGATTGAAAGAGCTTCGTACAAGCTGTCTTTATCAAGCCATTCATCGTTTTTACGTTTGTAAACTTCGAATTCTTTCATTACTTTTTTAGAAGCTTTTTCTTTAAAATTATTCCATGCTTCACTCAAAGCTTCGTTTTGTTTTTTATAAATATATGAATAAGCGGTTTTATTAGTATCTTTGTTTGGATTTCCGCTTACGATTTCGTTATAAGTTTGTTCGGATAAAATATAATCCCATTTTTTACCCGTTAATTCTTTGAGGTCAATGAATAAAGGGTTGCCCGAGAAAATTGTACCTGTATACGGTGAAGAATCGCAGCCTTTTGTTTTACCTGCAGGTCCGAGTTGAATTGCGCTGAAAATTCCCGATACAAAGTCAATAACTTCTTTTCCGCCATTGGAATTTACGCTTCCGAATCCGGTATTTTCACCTTCTGCGGCAGGAAAACTTCCGCTGTGAACGATTAAAGCCAAATTCTTCTTATCTAAAGCTTTTAATGCTTTACGGATAGTTTTAGATGCATTTTTTTCTAACATGCAAACCATTTATAATACCCCTTTCCCTTCTAAATTAAATAGAAAAACTATAACAACCTTTTTTTACCGCAGAATGCGATAACATGAAAAATGTAGCATAAGCATATTTTTTTGACAAGACTGCTACTTGGGGATTTAAATACGAAGTTACACAAAAAATTATTACTTAAGTGAAAATGCGGACTTTAACAATTTATATATTATTTGCTTGTTTGAATCATTCTGATTTTTGACAATGGACGAAATCTCCTCATCCAAATTTTCGGGTAAATCAACAGTGAAAAATTTAAAAAATTCAACAAGCTGTACATCTAAAATTTTGGACATTTTATCTAAAACGTGAAGCGAAGGGAAAAATCTTCCCGATTCTATTCCGCTCAATGATGACGTTTCTATCCCGACCAGTTCAGAAAATTTTTCCTGTGTGTATCCGAAGCTTTTTCGGATTTCTTTAATGCGTTTTCCAAGTAATTTTTTGTTGTCCATTTATATATAATATACATGCATTTACAATAAAAATAAGTAATCTTGTCACTGATTTTATTTAAAACTACGTAATAATCTCTCAAAACTACTTGACAATCACTTAGTCATAGTTTAAAATAAGTGTACAGCAATTATTTAATTCGAGGCTTATTTTAAAAGAAAGGTGAAGACTATGAAAAAACATTTTGGTTTTACTCTTGCAGAGGTTCTCATTACTTTAGGTATTATCGGAGTTGTAGCAGCGATGACTATGCCTACATTGATGAACTCAACTAACGGTGCTCAGTACAGAACAGCTTACAAAAAAGCCTTGTCTGTATTATCTCAAGCAGTGGTATTGAACATTGCTCTTGATGACTATGACTTAAGCCAAACAAGCACAGGTACGGCTACTGATGATGCTAACCTTTACAATATGTTCAACAATCGTATGAATGTTATTAAAACTGACGAAGGTTCAGATGATGGTACAACCGGATGGAATGATGGAGCTAGTTCGGCTACTGCTATATTTGGGGCAAAAGCAAGCGGCAACTATACATTGTACTTCAATGATGGTATTACATTCACATTCCCTAAAGATGCTGCAGGATGTACAGAAGCTATAGCAGGTGCAGCAAGTTCAAAATGTCATGGGGTAATTGATGTTAACGGCGAAAAAAATCCGAACAAAATCGTTTCGTGTGATGATGCCTCTGACAATACCGAAACCGCAGGATCAACTAACAATTGTAAGGTAACAAATCCTACAGATATGTACCCTGTAGTTTTTTACGACCAATCAATTTTACCTAACTCTCCTGCAGGAAGAGCAGTACTTTACGGCGGTAAGTAGCGAATTTGCGGACGGACGAAGCAAAAGCGAGTCCGGATAGCGAGTGGATTGAGCCTACCGGAGCAACGCTCCTAAGGCGAAACTCCACAAGCTTGGAGCAAATTCAAGACAGCGTGAGCGAGCTGAGGGCGCCGATTTTGTGGTGTTGGCTTACGACAGCAAGACAAGCAGACAAAATCCAGACCCGTTAAATGCGAGCGAGAAAGAAACGAATTTGCGGACGGACGAAGCAAAAGCGAGTCCGGATAGCGAGTGGATTGAGCCTACTGGAGCAACGCTCCTAAGGCGAAACTCCACGAGCTTGGAGCAAATTCAAGACAGCGTGAGCGAGCTGAGGGCTCATAAAAAAGAATCTTTTTGTTATAATCAGCGGGGCAAAAGTCCCGCCTTTCTTTGTGAATTTTCGGTAGGGCGCCGTGTGAGCCTGAGCGAGTAGAGGGTGAAAGCGTAAGGTAACTATTTAATGCGAGCGAAGAAAGCGAACCCAGCCCGTCTGGTCGAGCCGGACGTTACTCTGGCGAGAGCCCCAATAATTCACTGCCTGAGCGCGAGCGAGTAAGACGGCACAACACTACTCTGGAACGCCAATCTTATTATCACTTAGCACGATTTCTTACGCGCCTACGGTTATTAGTCAAGGCGTTTAGCACGAAAATGCTTCGGAACGAGAAGTTCACCCCTCACGTTTTCGGTGGCTGAGCGCGAACGAGCTGAGGGCACAACAGCATTGCATTGCATTACATTACGTTACGTCATCCTGAACTTGTTTCAGGATGACAGGGGCGTCCATGCAGTAACGTTCAATTTTATTTATTATATAATTATCTTATGAAAAATTGGCGTGTCATATTGGGTTATTTTATTCTAGTTCTTATCGCATTCAGTATGCTATACCCTTTTTTCGCGATGATTAACCTTTCTTTCGTAGAAAACAGTCAAATTTTCTCTCAGGCAGGAAAAGTTTTTTACTCGGGATTTACTCTTAAAAATTACCAAAATGTTTTTGAACAAATCCCGTTAAGCCGTTATTTTTTCAACAGTCTTGTCGTTGCACTAATCACAACGGCAGGTCAGGTTATTTTTGCGGCTCTTGCGGGATATGCATTCGCAAGACTCAATTTTAAATATAAAAATATTTTATTTTTAATTATATTAATCACAATGCTTATTCCTCCGCAAGTAAACATTATTCCGTTATTCTTTCTCATGCGGGAAATGCATTTAATCGACACGTATCAGGCTTTAATCCTGCCTGGATTGTTCGGCGGTTTCGGAATATTTCTTATGCGCCAGTATTTTCTCGGGCTTCCGAAAGACCTCGAAGAAGCCGCTAAAATTGACGGGTGTAATATTTTTGAAACTTTCTTCAAAATTGCATTACCGCTTGCGATTCCGACAGTTGCCACATTAGCGCTTTTTACTTTTGTAACGACATGGAACAGCTTTATGTGGCCTTTAATCGTAACAAATTCCGAATCAATGCGTACATTACCTGTCGGCCTTGCTATTTTCAAAGGAAGTTTCAGAGAGATTACTTTGTGGGGAGAATTGCTTGCTTGTTCAGTAATTTGCACCATTCCGGTTATTGGTGTTTTTCTTATAGGGAAGAAATACTTTATCAATGACATTATGCAGGGCGCGGTAAAAGAGTAGGAAATCCGAAAAATACTATTGCAAATGTGAGAATTTTAGACTATATTTAACTGTGTAGAGTTTTATTTAGGAGACTTATATAAATGTTGGAATATTTCCTCGGGTCTTATATTGTTACAATAGCAGGTCTTATAGGCGCTTATTTCTGGGGTGAACATGTTCATGCGGGAACAGGTTTGACGTGTGTTTTTATTGCGTTGGTGCTCGGCATTTTGGAAGTAAGTTTATCTTTTGATAATGCGGTTGTTAACGCTATGAAACTTGAAAAAATGTCTAACGCCTGGAGACACCGATTTTTGACGTGGGGTATTGCTATTGCGGTTTTTGGTATGAGATTTTTATTCCCGATTCTCGTTGTTTCGATTTTCGCAAAATTAGGAATGACAGAAGTCGCAAAAATCGCGATTACCGATTCAGAACAGTATGCGCATTATCTCCACCAGACACACGCTCCTATCGTAACTTTTGGCGGAATGTTTCTCATTATGCTGTTCCTTAACTATTTTTTCAACCACGAAAAAGATGTTCATTGGATTAAACCAATTGAGGCAGCAGTTTCTCATTTAGACCATGTTAAAGGTATTGAAGTTGTTATTGCATTGGGAATGCTGCTTGTAACTCAAAACTTCGTTTCAACAGAATCAAAACTTCACGTATTAATCGCAGGTATCAGCGGGATTATTACTTATCTGCTCATTGACGGCATTACTCATTTTCTTGAAAAACACGAAGAAATGCGCGCTGCAAAATGTGTTACCCAAGCCGCAGGGTGTACAGGGTTAATCAGTTTTATTTATCTTGAACTTATTGACGCTTCATTCTCGCTCGACGGGGTTCTTGGCGCGTTTGCATTAAGCAAAGATATTATTATTATCACAATAGGCTTATCAATCGGGGCAATGTTCGTTCGTTCGTTAACCCTTATGCTTGTTGAAAAGAAAACCCTTTCTCAATTCCGTTATCTTGAACACGGTGCACACTGGGCAATCGGGGCTCTGGCATTAATAATGCTGATTTCTACAGTAAAAGAAGTTCCCGAGGTCGTTACAGGCTTAATCGGTGTAGGCTTTATCGGCACAGCATTCTTTTCTTCAATTCGTTATAACAAAAAATTGGAAAGATGTATTGCTGAAGAAAAGGGTGAAAATGCTTAAATTACCGCTCGTCAGTTTTATTGTAACTTCATATAATTATGAAAAGTTCATTGAAAAAACTCTGGACAGTATAATTCGTCAAACATACGAAAATATTGAAATCATTATTGTAGACGACTTTTCTTCCGACAAATCTGTCGAAAAAATCGAAAACTTTATCCAATGTAATCAGGATAAAAGAATTACACTAATAAAACACGATTCAAACAAAGGTCAGCTTGCCGCAATGTTAACGGGGTTGAAATCCGCTAACGGACAATTTGTAAGTTTTATTGATTCTGACGACATTCTTATTCCTGATTATGCAAAAGCGCATATTAAAGTTCATATGGTTACAAGCGTGGCGTTTACGTCTTCATGCATTGCTGAAATCGACGAAAATGATGAAATCCACACAATTCACTCTCCTGCTTCTCCGCAAAAATCAAATTTCAGAGAAATAAAAAATCTTGATGAACTTTTTAAATTTGATGTTGAACATCCCGACTTTAAACCGATAAAAGCCCCGTTTGGAGGTTGGTTCTGG
>CAOJDT010000063.1 GCA_948433295.1 uncultured bacterium | reverse complement strand
CCTGTTGTTCCGATTACGATTTTTATTCCGTGATTAAGGCAGTACAATGCGTTTTCATAAATTGATTTCGGCTGTGTAAAATCAACAAGTACATCAAAATCAACGGTTTTGTGAGCTTCTTCTATAGATTTGTAAGTATCTTCGCCGACAATATCAATTTTTGCCGAAAGTTCTGTTTCGCTGCATTCTCCTACGGCTTTTATAACTTCTTTTCCCATTTTCCCTAATGCGCCGCATACTGCTACTTTTATCATAATTCTCTCCTTATTGTTTTAATACTATTTTTATTTTATCAAAAAAATATTTTCTATGCTATTATTAATAATGTAATTAATCAATAAGGAGAGAAAGAATGGCAGACGCTAAAATTTTGGCAACAATTGACAGAAGTGACACTGAACAATTACAGATTTCGGTCAGTGAATACAAAGGAAGAAGCTATTTGAATATGAGAATATTCTACACAACAGATGACGGTGCAAGCTGGCTTCCTACAAAAAAAGGTGTTACTTTTGCGCCTGATCAACTGGATTTGTTACTTGATGCTATTGAAGAAGCTAAGAAAGAGTTCATGGCAGAGGAATAATGAAATACGCCCTTGCGCTTGTTAATATTAAAGCACTGGGAGTAAAGACTTTCAGTTATTTGATTCCCGATGAGATGAAGGATAAAATTCAAATCGGGCAGGCGATTTTGGTGCCTTTTGGAAGACAAGGGCTTATAAATGCATTTTGTGTGGGGTTTTCGGATTATCTTCCCGGGGATTTTAAGGTAAAAAAAATCAGTAAAATTCTCGATGAAACCCCGCTTTTTTCTATTGATTACCTAAAACTTCTCGAGTGGGTTGCGAACTATTACTGCTGTGATCTGGTGACGGTTTTGAATGCCGCAATACCATTGAAGCTTATTGAAAAAGTTTCTAAAACGGAACAGTCTGTAGAGTTTGTAACTTTTGAAGGTGCGACTAAAAGACAGACTGCAGTGCTTGAAATTTTACAAAAAAGCGGAAAAATGCCGCTTATTATGTTTGAAAAATATGCAAAAACCACACGCGCAACGATTAAGAAACTTGAGGCTCTGGGTTGTGTAAAAGTTTCGACCGAAGAGATTTACAGAAACCCTCTTGATATTTTAAGAATAGATAATATTGAACCGCTTTCGACACTTGAAGGTGAACAGTTGACTGCTTATGACGGAATTTCAAAAAAAATAAAAGAAAATCCGACGGCGCAAATGCTTCTTTATGGTGTGACGGCGAGCGGAAAGACGGAGGTTTATTTTAAACTTATTGACGACACGATTAAATCGGGGAAAAATGTTCTTTTTCTTGCCCCTGAAATTGCGCTTGCGTCACAATTAACCAAACGTCTTGCCAGAAAATTCGGCACAAAAGATGTGGCAATCTGGCACAGCAGTATTTCTGACGGCGAAAGATATGACGTCTGGCAAAGACTTTATAAAGATGATATTAAAATCCTTGCGGGGGCGCGTTCGGCAGTCTTTGCCCCTTTGAAGAACATCGGACTTATAATTATTGATGAAGAACACGAAGGCGCTTACAAACAAACCAGCCCTGCACCGCGTTATGAAGCAAAAGTCGTTGCGCAAAAACTCGCTGAATTTCATAATTGTCCGCTGCTTCTGGGCTCGGCAACTCCAGACATCTCGGTTTACTATCGCGCAGTTAATTCGGGAAATCTTTTTGAAATGAAACACCGTTATCGTAACGCCCCTATTGCGCCCGTTTCGGTAATAAACATGCAAGAACATTCAAAAGCCGCATACCGGAGCGTTATATCAAAACCTTTGCAAACTGCAATAAATGAAACCTTAGAAAAAAAACAACAAATAATTCTTTTAATAAATCGCCGCGGATTTTCTACATATACTCAATGTCAGGCTTGCGGACATGTTATTGAATGTCCGAATTGCGCAATCCCGATGATATGGCACTCAAAAGACCGGCGGCTCAAATGTCATTACTGCAATCAGGTTGAAAGGTTCCCCGATGTTTGTCCAAAATGCGGTTCGGATGCATTACGAAACAGCGGTACAGGCACACAGAAAATTGAACAGTACGTAAAAGAATTATTTCCCGAACATAATGTAGAACGCGTTGACAGCGACGTTATGGCACGTAAAGGCGAACATATCCGGCTTCTCGAAAGATTCCAGAAAGGCGATATTGATATTCTTGTGGGAACCCAAATGATTGCAAAAGGTCTCGATAATCCTAACGTTACGCTTGTCGGTGTAATTTCGGCGGACGCAAGCTTTAACCTTCCTGACTTTAGAGCATCAGAACGCGGATTCCAGCTTTTAACACAGGTTGCGGGACGCGCGGGTCGCGGAGAATTTACGGGAAGAGTGTTTTTTCAGACGTACAACCCTGATTACTACGCTCTTGCAAGTGCAAAATCGCAGAATTACAACGAATTTTATCTTACGGAAATCGCGGCACGGGAAGAATTTGATTACCCGCCGTTCAGCCAGATGGTAAGGTTGATTATAAGTTCAATGAATAACTTTCGCGCTGAAAAATCAGCGCAGGAGATTGCGCTTCGAATGTGTTTGATGATTGATAAATACGGAATTTCGGAGCGGCTCGAGGTTCTTGGTCCTACTCCGTGCGTTATTGAACGGATTAACGGATATTACAGATTCCAGATTATTATAAAAAACAAACTCGAAGAAAAAGGGCATAACTTTATTGCAAGCTTTTTGAATAAAATTACAATGCCGAAAGACATTAAACTTGCGATTGATGTTGACCCGCTTGATATTTTGTAAGTTTTAAAATGGCATCAATACCCTTAAACCTTGACTGATATATAGATATTATTATTCAAAACCTTTCAATATGTGATATAATTTCAGTATGAACGAGAATTTGAAACAAACACTGAAACTTCTTCCGTCTCTGCCGGGATGTTATATTTATTACAACCGTGACAACGAGGTGATTTATGTCGGAAAGGCAAAAATCCTCAAACGCCGCGTAATGAGTTATTTTAATAAAAAACACCACGACAGTGTAAAAGTTCAGGTGCTTGTCTCTCAAATCGAGCGCATGGAATATATCATTACAAATACCGAAGTGGAAGCGCTCATTCTCGAAAGCCACTTAATAAAAAAACACAAACCGCGCTACAATATACTTTTAAAAGATGATAAAAAATATCCGTACTTTCTTATTACGGATGAAGATTTTCCGCGGATTCTCGTTGTGAGGAAAAAGAACCTCAACCCCGAAAAAGGCAGATATTACGGACCTTATACGGACGTAAGGGCAATGTATTCGACGCTTGATTTCTTGAAAAAAATCTTTCCGCTCAAACAGTGCAAATCTCCAAAATTCAAAGACCGCCCATGCCTGTATTATCAGATAGGACGCTGCATGGCACCGTGTCAGAATATGGTTACGAGTGAAGAATATAAAAATCTTGTGAAACAGGCAGAACTTTTTCTTGTCGGTAAACAGTCTGAACTTATGGCTCAGTTGATGGAGCAAATGCAAATATACGCCGAATCCGAACAGTTTGAAAAAGCCGCAAAGCTTCGCGACAGTTACAACGATTTGAAAAAAACACTCGAAAAACAAAAAGTCGTTTACGAAAACACAAAACTCAACGAAGACGTCATTTCAATGCTCAACGAAGACGGAATTTTCGCAATCGTAATTCTCATGATAAGAGAAGGCAGATTGATTGATAAAAAAGATTTTGTATATGAAGTGGAAGAAGAAGATAAGACTGAGTTCTTCGCAACATTTTTCAAAGAATATTACAACACGCTTGCGCTTGAATTTCCTGACAAAATAGTTTCCAATGAACTTGAAAATATCGGAGAAAAAGCACTTTACGAAGAATGGCTGGAAATTATTGCGCACAAAAAAGTAAAAATCAGTTACGGAAAATCGGCTCAGGGTAAAGAATTACAACGCCTTGCAGATAAAAATGCCCGCGTGGTTCTTGATAATGCAAAAATTAAAAAGATGGTTAAGATTAACGAAGATTTTAACGAAATCGGCTCTTACTTAGCGGAAAAACTTCATCTGAGAAACTTTCCGCACAGAATGGAATGCTATGATATTTCGCACATTCAGGGAACAAACACTGTTGCCTCAATGGTTGTATTTATAAACGGTCTGCCGAAAAAATCCGAGTACAGAAAGTTCAAAGTCCGCACAACCGAAGGCAAACCGGACGATTTTCAATCAATGAAAGAAGTTTTGACGCGAAGAATTTCACACCTCGGAGAGAAAAAATGGGAAAAGCCCGATTTAATGATAATCGACGGCGGCAAAGGTCAGTTGTCGAGTGTAATGGAAATTATTGAAGGACTGGGCGTAAAAGACATTGACGTTGTAAGTTTGGCAAAACGTAATGAGGAAGTTTTCCTCCCGCACCAATCCGAACCCGTCATCCTTCCGCGCGACTCTGGAGCACTTTTCTTATTCCAGAGAATCCGCGACGAAGCCCACAGGTTCGCTATTACATTCCACAGAGATTTGCGTTCAAAAGCGCTCAAAAAACCTCACTAGCGGCGGATTATGTAAGTAAACAACAATGCCTCGTAGAATCTCGGTCTTAAGAAAAACATCGGACGATATTTGAAATATCCGATTAAACCTTTTTTGTCACTTTCGGTAAAATCTTCTCTCATAGCCTCTTCGTCCCACTTCGTAAGCTTTGCGTACTCACGGTAGAACCATTTGAAATAATTCCAGTTCCCGAACTTCCAAGGTTTTTGATTTCCGACGTAATGGATTACGTTCGGACGAACTTCATAACTCGAGCGGTTTGTAAAATTACTGCTCTGAACGTTCCATTTTGAAGGCAAAAGCTGAATTTTTCCTTTAAGAACTTCATTGATAATCTGTTGATCGCCGACTTTGATTTCATCAAAATGTTCGCGCGTCCAGTCAAGAAACTGTTGTTCAATATTTTCTTCGCGAATACGTCTCAAATCCATGACCAGCATTCCCGCATTTACATAAGTAGGATTTCTTCTGACCATTGTCTTTTTAATATCAGAAACCCCGCCGATTGCAAATTCTCCCAAATCAGAATTAAATAAATCTTTCAAACTTGAATTCACGACCATGTCGCAGTCAAAATATATAATCCTGTCAACTTCAGGCATTAAACTCGCCGCTTTTAATCTGTAAAAAGTCGGAAGCGAAATATATCCGTGAGTTTTGACTTTCATATACTCTTCAAAAAGACTGTTATCTATTTTTACAAAATTAAATTCGCAATTCTTAATTGATTTTAAGCCGCACATTTTGTCTTTATTTTCATCAGTAATTCCACCATCAAGAATGTAAAAACTTAACTCATCATCTTCCGCCGCATTTTTCAAAATCGAAGCCGCAACAACCGCCGCATATCTGCTGTAATTGTCGTCGCAAGCTATACAAACATTAATTCCCGTCATATCTTTCTCCATTTTTCATAATTATATAATAAAATTTACCGATTGAAAATAAATATTTTTCTTAATATAATTATTACAAAAACGGTTAAAAAAGAAGGAGATATAAAATTATGTCAAGAAAACCTATTATCGCAGGAAACTGGAAAATGAACTTACTTCAATCTGAAGCAAAATCAGTATTTGAAGGCGTAAAAGAATTCGTAAAAGATTACACTGCACAAGAATTACCTACAGTAATCATCGCACCTGTATTCACATCAATCGCTGCTGTTGAAGCAGTAAAATGTGACTGCGGCTGCGGCGGAAACAAAATTTCAATCGCAGGTCAAAACTGCCACTGGGAATCTTCAGGCGCTTACACAGGCGAAATTTCTGTTGAAATGTTGAAAGACGCAGGATGTGATTATGTAATCATCGGTCACTCAGAAAGAAGACAATACTTCTCTGAAACTGACGAAATGATTAACAAAAAAGCAAAAGCAATCCTCGCAGGCGGTTTGATTCCTATCATCTGCTGCGGCGAAACCCTTGAACAAAGAGAATCAGGCGTTACAGATTCCTGGATTGCAGGTCAAATCAAAGCTGCTTTAGAAGGAATTTCTTCTGAAGACGTTGCTAAATCAGTTATCGCTTACGAACCAATCTGGGCTATCGGCACAGGCAAAACTTGCGATTCAGACGAAGCAAACAGAGTTATCGCTATGATTAGAAGCGTTGTTAAAGAAGTTTCAGGCGCTCAAGCCGCTGATTCTATCAGAATCCTTTACGGCGGTTCAGTAAAACCTTCAACAATCGCTGAACAAATGTCAAAATCAGATATCGACGGCGCATTAATCGGCGGTGCTTCTTTGAAAGCTGAAAGCTTAAACGAAATTATCGCTAACACAATGAAAGTTGTTGCTAACGTATAATTTAACTAAAAAAGACCCAAAAAAAAGACGCCTTAAACATAAGGCGTCTTTTTTCATTGAAACCCTCATCCGCCATTTTTATAACAAAAAGCACCCCTTTCGGAGTGCTTCTTTATTTTTTCAAAAACCGTTTTTACAAAGGTTTGATTGAATCTCTGTAAATTGCTTCAACTACGTCACGGCTGTTTCCTGACGGAGCGATGTCGATAAGTCCGCCGAGCGAAGGAGTTGTGTATACCAAATCTACAAGTTTCGGAACATCGGCTTCGGTGAAACCTTCATCTTCGAGTTTTTGCGGAACCCCGACCGATACAAGCCAGTTTTGAACGTCTTTAGCGGCTTTTTCCGCTTCTGACGGTTCGCCTTTCAAGCCCGGTGCAATCGGCGCAAGAATATCTGCCAATACGTGAGGTCTGTCTTTGTAAATAGTCTTAATTACTGCAGGTAAAAGAATTGCCAGACCCAAACCGTGAGAAAGTTCAGGTTTAACTGCGCTAAGCGGATGTTCAAGAGCATGTGTATAGTGCAATAAACCGTTATCAAAACATACTCCGCCCATCATAGCGGCATAAGCGAGGAAGTATCTTGCTTCCAAATCATCAGGATTTTCATTCGCTTTAGGCAAATATTTCGCAACGAGTGCGATAACTTCTCTTGCAAGCGAAATTGAATAAGGTGATGCGACAAGCGAAGTTGCGGCTTCTACAACGTGATTAACCGCGTCAATTGAAACGTATCTTGTTTGTTTAGGCGACAATTTTGTCATTAACTGAGGGTCATCAATTGCAAACATCGGATAAATACAATCGTAAGCAATTGCAGGTTTAAAGTTTTTTTCAAGGTTGGTTACAACCGCAAATCTGTTTGTTTCCGTACCTGTTCCATGAGTTAAGTTAATAGAAACAATCGGAGCGGCTTTTTCAGGCGCGAATTCGAAATCGTAAATATTTTCGGCAGATTTATCAGGGTATTCAAGAAGAATAGCAACGGATTTACCCGCGTCAGTCGGAGAACCCCCACCGATAGCGATAACCGCTTTTGCACCGAAATCTCTTGCCATTTTAGCGGCTTCGTTAACGTGAACAGTTGTAGGGTTCGGAGTTACGTTGTCGTAATTCACATAACCGATTCCGTTATCTTTGAGGGCTTTTTCAACGTAATCCCAGGCACCTGTTGCTTTGTAAGCGTTGCGTCCCGACATTACGATAACTTTATCGATGCCTTTATCTTTAAGAACTTTAGCGATATCGTCAATTTTTTTGATAGCGCCTACACCGAAATAAACGGTTGTTCTTGTACGGATTTCTTTAACTTCGTTAATGTTAATATCCTTTTCAAACATAGAAAACTCTCCTTTCAAATCTATCCGCGCTCATGCAGATACCGCGCGGCACAAAGTTATTATAGTTCGGTTTTCCATGCTTTGCAAGGGAAAATTTAATCTTTCTTTTTGACGAACTGTAAATCGTAGCCGAGAACTTCACCGTAGAACTTTGCCTCGTCGTATTTCATCGTACCGCGATTCAGCTTTTGTGATATGAAGTCAGGGTCCATCTCTTGTCCGCATTTTCTCCTGCCATAGCCGCCAGCGCTTTTTATTGTTTTACTTATCCATGCCTTATGTTGATAGAACAACTTGAAAATCACATAAATGCAATTACAAAGTTGTTCTGAAATATTCAATCGTCTTCATCAAACCATCACGAACATGGACTGTCGGTTCGTAATTCAATTCTTTACGCGCCAGAGTCAGGTCAGGTCGACGTTTACAAGGGTCATCAGACGGAAGCGGTTTGTAGACAATTTTTGAATTTGAATTCGTCAATTCAATAATCATTTCCGCTAACTCTTTAATTGTATATTCGCCGTCATTTCCAACGTTTACAGGACCCGTAAATCCGTCTTTGTTCATCAATGCAGTCATGCCGCGAACCAAATCGTCAACATAGCAGAAAGAACGGGTTTGCGAACCGTCACCGTAAATAGTTATATCTTCGCCTTTTAGATCCTGAACAATAAAATTAGTCACAACTCTGCCGTCGTTTTCCGCCATACGCGGTCCGTAAGTATTAAATATTCTTATAATTTTAATATCAACATTGTGCTGTCTGTGATAATCCATCATTAAGGTTTCGGCAACACGTTTTCCCTCATCGTAACAGCTTCTTATGCCGATACAGTTGACGTTGCCCCAGTAATCTTCTCTTTGCGGGTGAACTATCGGATCACCGTAAACCTCAGATGTTGACGCCTGCAAAATCTTTGCCTTTGCCCGTTTTGCCAGTCCGAGCATATTAGTTACACCGAGAACATTTGTTTTAATTGTTTTGATAGCGTTATATTGATAATGAACAGGACTTGCTGGACAGGCAAGGTTATAAATCTCATCTGCCTCAATCAAAATCGGCTCGACAATATCATGTCTTACAAGTTCAAATTCTCTGTTATCCAAAAGGTGTTCAATATTTTTTCGAGACCCCGTAAAAAAGTTATCAAGACAGATAACGTGATTACCTTCATTCAAAAGTTTTTCACATAAATGCGAGCCTATAAATCCTGCACCGCCTGTTACAATAATATTTTTCATAACACTCCTCGTTTTTCCTGAATTATAACATAAAAATCAATGAGTTTTTATATGTTTTATAATAATCCGTTTTCATCAACAAAATTAATCATCCATTTTTCTATTTTGTTTGTCTGAGTCGTACTCTGCTTTACGGATTCAATGTATAAAAATCTTGATGGGACGGATTATTCGATTCTTGATGGTGCAGTAGAACATTCAGGTTTTGTTAATAATTTAAGTTTTTGCAATAAAAAAAGACCTTCTTTTTGAGAAGGTCTTTTTTATACAAGTTTAAAACTTAAGCTTCATCGAGAGCAGCAACACCCGGAAGAACTTTTCCTTCGATAAATTCGAGAGAAGCTCCGCCGCCTGTTGATACGTGAGTGAAATCTTCTGCTTTGCAGAATTTTTTAGCCGCAGAAACAGAGTCACCGCCGCCGATTACAGAAACAGCACCGTCTTTTGTAGCTTCAACAATTGCTTCCAAAACAGCTTTAGTACCTTCTGCAAATTTAGGGTTTTCAAATGCGCCTACAGGACCGTTCATCAAGATAGTTTTTGAAGATTTAAGAACATCTGCAAATCCTTTTCTTGAATCCATGCCAGCGTCAACACCTTCAAATCCGTCAGGAATTTCGTTAATTTTAACAAATTTGTTTGTACCGTTTCCTGAAAAATCGTCAGCAACGAGAACATCTGTAGCCATAACAAGTTTAACGCCTTTATCGGCAGCTTTCTTTTCGATAGCTTTAGCAACTTCAAGTTGATCGTCTTCACAAATTGAGTTACCGATTTTACCGCCGTTAGCTTTTACGAATGTATAAGCCATACCGCCGCCGATAATCATGTTATCAACTTTGTCAAGAAGGTTTTCGAGAACACCGATTTTAGAAGAAACTTTAGCACCACCAACAACAGCAGTGAAAGGTCTTACAGGGTTATCAAGCGCTTGAGACAGACATCTCAATTCTTTTTCCATCAACAAGCCTGAAACAGCAGGTTTAAGAACCTTAGCCAATTTAGCAGTTGAAGTGTGGTTTCTGTGAGCCGCGCCGAAAGCATCGTTTACATAGAAATCGCCAAGTTTTGCAAGTTCGTTAGCAAAAGTCATATCATCATCTTTTGCTTCTTCAGCTTTGTAGAAACGAATGTTTTCCAACAATGCAACCTGACCGTCTTTCAAAGCTTCTAAAGCTTTATCTGCGCCTTTGCCTACAGGTTCTTTAACGAATAAAACTTCTTCGCCGAGAACTTTAGACATATATTTAGCAACAGGTTCAAGAGAGAACTCAAGGTTCCATTCACCTTTTGGTCTGCCAAGGTGAGCCATCAAAATAATTTTTGCGCCTTTTTCTTTCAAAGCTTTGATTGTAGGAACAATAGCCTGAATTCTTGTATCATCCGTAACGTTTTTGTCAGCGTCCAAAGGCACGTTTACGTCAACTCTGACCAACGCTCTTTTACCTTGAACATCACCTAAATCTTTAATTGATTTTTTCATTATATAGGTCTCCTTCTTATAAGTACCGCATGTCAATTTTATACAAAACAAAAAATGTTTTCAATATTTATAAATATATAGACCTATTTCAAATCTTTAAAGAATTTATCATCAGTTAGAGCTTTGTAAGTACAGCCTGCACCGTTCACATTACTTGTTGATGATATAGAGCAATATGCATCTGTATCGCTGTAATAATCAGTTCCTTCTGCACCCATAGGTCTGAGAGCCCCTTTATCATCAATCTGAAACATAAACAAATCCTGCCCTAATCTGTTTGGCTTTTTTTGATAACCGTTCACGTCAACAGAAATATAGAGCCGTTTCATATTCAACGCATTTTCAATAAGCACAAAAATGCCATAGTTTAGAACAAATTGCCCGTCATAAATAAGCGAAA
>CAOJDT010000062.1 GCA_948433295.1 uncultured bacterium | reverse complement strand
TCCCGCTGTGCTTTGAGTAATTTGTATTCCATAAATATACCTGTAATAAAAAAGCCATTCCGAAGAATGACTTATATATAATTGGATTTTCGCATTTATTAAATTATATAATAAATAAATAATAAAAATATAGACAAACGGCTATATTTTTTTTAAGAAAAAGTGCCGCAGACTATTGAGGAGGAATTTCAATGCGGCACAGAGAATTAGTTAGGAATTAACCAAAAAATTATTTGCGTTTTCAATTCCGTATTGCTCGAGCGCGAATTTAAAACACTCCAGCCAATCGACTTGTTGTGCAACCGTCGGAACTTCCGCAAAAGATTTTACGACTTCAAACATCTCTTTCAGTCTGAGTTTACGCTCAAAACTTGCTTTTCTGTCACCGTAACGATAGATATAATTAGAATTTCGAACATTATCATTAATTGCGGTAAAGACAAATTTTCCGTGATCATCCATGCGTATAAGTTCTTCGCCAAGTTTAAAGTTAGCGATAATTTCGGCAGTTTTTTCAACCATAGGAATAATAATCTTACGATTAATCGAATCAAGCATCATATTCAAACGCGCTTCCTGACCGCTAACCGAGTAATTTAATTCAGTTGCGGTACGCTGAAAGTTTTGAAGATTTCCCGCCATATTTTTGAAAATACCCGTTGCGCTTTCTGTTGTAGATTTGAAATAATTCAAGAAATCCCATCCCTGCATGGCTTTATCAAAACTCAAAGGTACAGGAGCCGTCGGCATTAATGCGGCATCATATTCTATAATCTTACCCGGACGAACATCCTGAGTATCTTTGAAACATCCTTTCGGCGCAAGATAAGGAGGATTAATCATCAACGCAAGCGCATCAATTTGTTTATTTAAAATGGTAGACGAGATATTATTCAGTCCGAGAGCTACTTTTAGGGGTGAAATGCCGCGTCCTGTCGAAGGGCACTCGATTATATTGGCGTAAATGAATGGATTAATGACAAACGGATTCGCCTCAAACCTTATAATCTCTCGCCTACCGGCAACTGTTATCAATCTGTTTCTTAAAATCTTTCCGTCAGAGAGTTCTATATCTCCCCAGAATTCCAATATTTCAAGTTTATTTTCATCAATACCTTTTTCATCGTTTCTGTTACGTTTTTTAGCCACCACTCCTTTTAGTTTTTCCAGTTTTACTTTTGTTAACAAGTTATTTGATTTGTCGCAAAAAATTTCATTAATAGTTGCGTAGGTTCTGTAAATTTTCGCACAACTGTCCCATTTTTCTTTGTTAGTCTTGTCAAAGACAAAGTCTTCGGATTTGATAAATTTAATTTTCGCATTATCGTAAACGACTTTATCTTCAAGCACAAAAGGCTTTCCGTCAGGATTTTTCATTTCCTCTTCGATAGTTTTTGCACGGCGAACCTGTTTTATAACGGTTTCCCAACCTACAAAAAGCGTACATTCACCTGTTTCCACAATACTGTCGATAACTTTTTCGAGTTCGTTTTCAATATTCATTTGTTCAAAAGTATTAACCAGCATTGCTTTTTGCTTGTTTGCGTAAGCCTGGGTTTCGGGACTTGTTCCGGAAACGTCAAACATTGCATCAGGATGGGAGTACAAATTCTGACTGATATGAGATTTCAGAGTTTGTGCAAGTTCATAAATATCAGGCAGTTCAAGCTTACTGCCCCATCCGTTCAAGTTTTGTGTCGCAGGGTTGTAAATAGCATCGCGAACCTGTTTTATATCCGAAAGCTGCTGAATTCTGTAATCTTCATATTTGTCATACTTTTCAGAAATTTTACCTACAAGAAGGATTTCATCCTCAGGTCGAATTTCTATTGTTAAATCATCGTTTTTTATTTCCATAATTTACCTTTCCGATTTTTCTCCACATAATTCGTGAAGAAGAACCTTAATTTATCAAAGAATAAACCTCTATATCCTGCGGTTTTCCGCAACGAACAGTCTCAGATTTAAAATAACCTTCTTTTTCAAATCCGCAGCGTGTCAAAAGCCGAACGACCCGAAAATTTTCAGGATAAATCAATGCTTTGATTTTCTTGAAACCCAGAGTTTCAAAGCAATAATTAAAAAACACAAGTGCGGTATAATACGTAAACCCGCCCCAAAAACGTTTATCAAAACAAGTCGTAACTTCCGCGCAATGAAGTTGTCCGTCCCCGCCCGTAAGATTTTCAAGATACACAAACCCTGCCACATCGTTTCCATATAAAATTACCCAAAAATACGGCGAAAGTTCTTCTATAAGATTAATAAAATATTCAAAAAACGATTCTTCACTTATTGCAAAATCGTCTTTCAGAAATTTTTCGTAACGTCTGTACAAAAACATTATACGCGGCAGATAATCGGTATTTTTATAAATTCCGCGCGCACGGTTTATTATTATTGATTTAAACTTCAACATTAATTTTCTCAAATTTCACATAGGCGTCATCTGTCGTAAACGCGCCGAGTTCGCCTCTGTAAATCTTTTCTCTGACTGAATTCTGAATTCCCAAAAGTGCCTCTGCCTGCACTCCGTTTATAAAAGTTTCGGTTTTTGTTTTTCTGTTAAACATTCTGTAAACCGCCGATTTTGAAAAAATTTTATTTTGCGGAACCTTTGATATATCAGTAATAACTTTCTTTTCAGGCGCTTTCTTAACTTTAGCAATCTCTGATTTAAATTCTTTTTCGATTTTCATCTTTATTAATTCATCCAAAGACATATTATTCAGCAACATTTGTTCAATATCTTCTTTTTTTTCTTTCATAATTTTCCTTTCACTAAATCTTTTTGTCATCAAGATTTGAAATCGTAATAATCTTAGCGGGTCTGTAACCCTCTTCCACACGAGTATTAAACCCGAGATATTTGCATAAACTTTCCAGAGCTTTTAATGCCGCTGAAGTATCTCTGAGTTTTTTCTTACCTGTAAAATTGCCCTCTTTATCCGGAATATCCTCTTCTTCAAGAGAAAACTCCGCAATTTGCAAAAGCTTTTGGATTACATACCCCTTATCAACACGAAGAGAACAGATACACGTTTTTAATCGCGCATTCATTTCTTTGATAATCATATTATCCGAAAGAAGTCTGTTTGCGACTTCTTTAAGATTTTTGGCTTTGTAACCTGCGTTTCGGGCAGCAATTTCGCCGTCAACAGTCTTGATGTATTCATCTATAAAGTTTTTTTGTTGTTGAGTTAGTCGTTTCATTGTTTATAAATATTAACATTTCTTATCATAATTTGTGTTTTTGCCGATAACGTGCTATAATAAACATGCTATTTATATTTCGGCTAGTGTAAATCTTAACAGGGGGAAATGAATAATAACTTCCTGTTTTTTTTGTGCCTGAGGCACGACCCCACTCTGGAACGATTATTTTCAATTGCACTTAGCACGGTCAATTACATTCCTCCCGATATCTGCAACGGCGTTTTCCTCGAAAATGTTTCGGAACGAGGAACTACATCCCTCCCGTTTTTGTGCCTGAGGCACATCTCTAGGACACTAAAATACAGGGAAACACGTGTCATTCCAAAGTACCTGAGTGCGAGTGAGCCCGTCTGGTCGAGCCGGACGTTACTCCGGCGAGAGCCCGAATAATTCGGTGCATGAGCGTGAGCGAGCTGAGGGCGCCGATTTTGCGGTGTTGGCTTGCGACAGCAAGACAAGCAGGCAAAATCCAGACCCGTTAAACGCGAGCGAGTAAGAAGGCACGACACCACTCTGGAACGATTATTTTCAATTGCACTTAGCACGGTCAATAACATTCCTCTCGATATCCGCAACGGCGTTTTCCTCGAAAATGTTTCTGAACGAGAATTTACCATCCTTCCGTTTTGTGTCTACCCTCTATGAAGTCTGATTTCAGGCGAGTAATCTGCATTTACAGACAATTTCGAACGAAGATTTCCAAGTGCTTCTTTATACATTGAAAGCCAATAACTAAATCTTATATGCTGAGGGTTACCTTTTAAACGCATACAGGTTCCGTAAACAAGCACAGGCTCCGCCAATGCATCGGGAATTAATGAACTGTCGGTTTCGTTTTCAAAAATCGGTTTTTCCACTCCGTCTTCGTCTTTTGCATGATTTGACGTGTAATAGATTATTTCAGCATTCATATTTTTTTCAAAACGCGGCAATAATAGTTTATCATTGAATGTGGTAAAACAGTTTGCGGGTTGAGAATTTGTGAAAAACTTTTCAAAATCATCTACATAAGAAAAACGCGTACCATCAATCAGAAGAGTATCTATTTTACCTTTTATCGGATTTACGATTTCAAAAGTATTTTTCGGAATCGTAATGTTAGTTTTTCTCAAAAGAAAATTCCATTTATCCGAATTACAAATTTCGGTATTTAAAAGATTGATTATATTTTTAATCTTTCTATGTTCATTTTTTGTCAATTCCGTAAAAGAATACACCTGTTTGTAATTTAATTCGACAAGACATTTGTTTATTAATTCAAAATAATTCATGTTATCTCCTGACTCCGTAATTACGGACGGTCAAAAAGACCGCCGCATTTACGGATTTAATTTGCTTTTATTTAATCAAACCTTTACGAAGCTGTTCCATAATGGCTTTCTCGTATTTAGCAAATTCAGCACCACTCATTCTGCCGATTTGCTCACGGGTAAAAGCCCTTGTCCTTGTATCACCAAAGGTTGAATTTTGAGCATTGGCTCTCAATCTTTGCTTAGCGATTTCGTTTTCGTCATTTAATGTTTTTTCGTGAGCGGTTTGTTTGAGATATCTGTCGACTGCGCCGTTTTCCAACTTTTCAATCATCTGAGATATCATGGAAATTTCGTCTTTATCACCGTCAAAACCGATACGCTTCAGATATTCTAAAACCTCAGCCCTGCCGTCTCTTTTAAAGAAACCTTCATTTTCAGCTTCAAATTGTGCAATAGCATCAACTTTCGGCTGAATTTGAGCCTCGCCTGTATTGTGACCGTTAATAAACTCTTGCGCCTTATTTATTACATAGTTCACCAAATACTGACCTTGTATATTGTCGATAACGCCATCATCCACAAGTTTTTGAATTCTGCCTATATCGTTGACGACAATACCTTGTACATCGTTAAATGAATGGTCAGACGAAGACTGTGTTTGCGTATATCCTTGCGATTGCGGAATTTGACCGTTATCGGCAGAAGACATTCCCATTCTTAAAATATTTTGTAATTCTTCATTATTCATAAATTTCTCCATTTGTTTTTTCTTTTAACGAATTCATGTATGCTACAGCGAATTCGATTGAATCATCAATAAATCCTGACAAAACAACAGCTGCAAAGCCTTTCACAATCTGAGGTAACGGAAGTTTTGAGACAACATATTCAACAGCCATTTTCTTTTTTTCCTGACCTTTAGAACTTCCTAGAGACTTCTCTGCAATAGCTACAGCGCTTTGTGCAAGTTGTTTTACAGAATCTTTTAAATGCTTAAACATAATTTTCCTTTCCTGAAAAAAGTGTCCCTATCCCTCCCGGAACAAAGACACTTTCGGGGTTAACACAAAGGATTATTCACCTGTAGGTTCAGTTGCATCCGTAGGTTCCGTCGGAGTTGTCGGTGCAGCAGAAGAAGAACCTGATTTAACGACCATTTTAGCCAGAGCTTTCGGCTGAACGGTTTTTGCTCCATAGAGATATAAACCTCTGATTAAATCAGAGAAACTGTCTTTGTCACGTAAACTTTCAATTTTTGACAATTGAGAAGCAAATGTGATTGCATCATTAGTACCGGCAAGAACGTAGAATTTATTATCTGTATCAGTAAGGTTTGTGCTGACTAAAACATCCATACCCGCAATTCTTCCGATTGCACCTTCGCGTAAAGTTTCATCCGCTACGTTATGTGCGCCGATAAATTCCGAACTTTGAAGGAGATATGATTCGATTGTAGGGTTAATTACTACCCAAGGACGTTTTGCTGCCGATACTGCGTTAGAATTTTTCAAGCACAATGCAAGTTTTACAAATTGAGAGTAAATTGTTGTTTTGTCGAGTGTAATAGGGGCAGAATCAGAACCTACAATATTTGCACTGTCAACGTATGCATGCTGTGAAAGCAAATATGCATCCTGAACTTCTTCAATTGCTTTTTTAGCATTTTCAAGGTGTGCTTCCATGATATCGGTATTTGACTGAACCATTGCAACATCATTGATTTTGAACGCAAAGAATTTTTTCTGGTCAATAACCAAATCAGTAGCAGTAGGTTCAAGTTCACTGTATGTAATATTTTCGGAACCGAGAGTTGCGACACTGACTTGCGCCGGAGTAATGATTTTTACGGAATCACCTTGATTTTTGATTTCGCCTTCGTAATTTCTGTTTACGCATTGAAGCATTACGCATTCTTTCTGAAGCATTGAGTTTAATTTTTGGCTCCAAATTTCAGGAATAAATGCAGAATAAGAATTTGTAGAGTTTTGGCTCATAGTTTTTGTCCTTTCCTTGTTAGTTAGTATAAAAAATTTGAGTGGTGCTAGTCGTCATTATAAATTTCGCGGAATTGAAGCCCTATAATCGCACAGGATTCATTTTCGGTCTCTCCGCTTACACACAATTGAACAGAATAATTTGCCTCAGATATTTCGGCTTTTTCAAGAGTATCTCTGTTAACCGGCCAAATCGGGACCTCTTCATTGTCTTGTGCCCATGTATACGGAACTCGTTGAGGACTGTTATCGTTCGCCCACAAAAGATGTTCAAAATGTATCGAATATATTCTCTCTGAATCATCCGGGTATTCACTGTCATAATCTTTATAAACAGTGAAATTAAAGTTATTGTCATAAGATTCGTCGAGAATAAAATAAAATTCATCAATAATTTTTCTGTGATGAATAGAGCCCATGGATAGAAACGGAGATTTCCACATAAATTTTACGGGTTGCCCGCTGAAGGTTTTGCCGAAATCTTCCCGATAAATTTTTCCGTTATTGTCTGCCGTCAGAATATAATCATCGAAAGTACAAGCATAAGTAATATTTTGAGGCAAAACTCTCTTATACCAGGATTTATTTGAATAATCATTAATCCAGATTGTATGAAAATATTCATCGTCCGTGTACGGCAGAAAATACCATACCTGATTTCTGTTTTCATAATGAAGAGCCAATGCTTCATTCATTTTTACTTTATTAAAGCTTTTAAATTCCACGGAAATATTTCTTGAAATTTCCGTACCTAATTGAATTTGATTTAATTCTCCCACCTGTTCGAGTGCAAAGATACCACTATTAAGAAAATACTGTTTATTTTCAACATTTACGATACTTTTTGACGAATAGGCACCTTTATTGGCAAATGGTACAACGGCAAAATCTTCATCACTCATGCCCGTAAGAAGATAGACATCATTTTTCTTATAAATTGCAAGATAATCTTTGTAAGGTTTTAGGGCTGTAATAGTATCGGTATTGGTGTGGAAATTTCTTATATATCCGGCATCTCCGGCAGTTACAAAGTCATCATAAGTCCCTAGTGCGGAAAAATATATTACTGCCCCAGATGCTACCCACACTCTACCGTTATAAACGCTTATTACGTCACTATATACAGGATTGTCGGAACTATCTTTTAATCCGCATTCCACAATCTCGTTAGCATTGTTATTTTTAATATAAAATAACGAATCCTGTAAAGATGAAATCAAAACACCATCAAGAAAACTTGCAAAAACAGGATTTTTTCCGTTAAGAGTTTTTTCAAGCAATGAAAGTGTTAAAGTTTGATTATTATAAATATAAATTTTTCCCGAAACCGTTGTAATTACAAGCTTTAAACTTTTGCCGCTTCGCATCTCAAACATTCCGGTAATCATCTCAGCAACAGGAAGCTCAATAAACAGCGTGTTGCCGTTTTGTTTTATAATCCCGCGATTTTGAAGGATTTCAACATTTTCGGAATCAGTCCAACAGATTTTTTTCGTATCACTCCCGAGTTCGGTCTTGGTCAAAGCCTGATTAATGCCGCCCGAAAGATTATAATAGGAAATTTCCATAAATTATACTCCTTGTAATTTTTCTTTGTACCATTTAATTTTTGACCTGATAAATTTGCCCGCATCAGCCTTCTCAACCCACGAATAAGGCGGAATAAATATTATATCAATCTTACCCGCACTGGAAGTCTCAGGGTGTTTAAGCCCGAACTCGTAATGAGTCATAATCGTATTTTGATTAATCGGAATATCATATTGAATAGAAAGTTTTGCGCAAAACTCCATAGCTGCTTCAAACTGTTTAGGCGTAATAGGATATTTACCACAGTCTTTTGCACTTTTAAAACCTGCCATTGCACACAATGAAACCCCGATAGAACCGGTATTTCCACCTCCGGTGTGAGCCGCATAATGCCCTGATACACACCTCAGATTATTTTCGGGCTTAAAAATCCCGTTATGTACTATCCCATCTTTATCAATAAGAAAATGATAAAATTTCTTATCAAAATCCGAAGGATAATACCCTCCGGCCGTCCAATGAATTATTATACGTTTCATAACACTCCAATATTATTTTTACTGAATGGCTTTAAGCCAATCGGGATGTTCTTTTGCATATAACAGAGCCGCATGGGTTCTGTTTCTTGCATTTGTTTTCAAAACAATTTTGTCAATATAATCTCTTACTGTTGCATAAGCAATATCCAGGTTCAGCGCAATTTCCTTATCAGAGTAACCGGATGCAACCAAAGTTATTACACCCGTTTCCTTTGGTGTCAATTTCATACAAATTCTTCTTCCTTACTGAATCACATTCCAGCTATTTACTCAATAATACATAAAGCAAAACCGCACTATAACCATAATATTTAATAATATTTCCTTACATAATGTTTTTTTAATAAAAAGGGATGAAACAATTTCATCCCCCAAGAGAGTAAGATAATTTAAAAGGATTTTTTAAGAATATTAAGGTTTTTATTTTCGACTAAACCTATTTTAAGAGTACTTAGATTTGAATAGCAGCGTTTTTTCACACCAAATTCGTTATAATTCAGATAGAAACTTCCTTGACCGTATTTAGGAGCCTTTTGCGGAATTTTTTCATAAAGAATAAACCTTTGTAAAGCTTCGAAAAACTTTTTTGCTTTATAATTAATTTTCCGAACGGTAGAAATTTCGTCATCTTTACTGACTCTGGTAAGCTGTACAACGAAGTGTCCGCATACGGGACATTTTTTTAAGACATCAAGTTCGCACAGCACAAAATTATCGCGCGGCACGATACGAAAGGACTTAGTCTTTCTGAGTCCGCCGCAGCAATGTATATATCCCATACACATAACCTCTTCCTGACATCGGCAAACAGCTTTACCATCTGAGGGTGTGAGCCTTAACCGATTACATATTCAGTATAACGTGTTTTGAAAATAAAAAAAGACGCCAATTTAATCGCCATGAAAACGCCCCCATGTTTTCATGGGTTATTAGAACAAATAAAATCCTTTAAAAACTCATTAAGATTAAGGTTCAAAACCTGTGCTATTTTGAGAAAATTATATAAAGAAATTGCCATCTCGCCACGTTCGATAAAACCTATGTATGAAAGACTGCAATCCGCCATTTCAGCCAACTTTTCCTGAGAAATCTTCTTTCTCATGCGCTCGACTTTTATCCTAAACCCCAATTCCTGTTTAAACTCATCTTTATTCATTTTTATATCATATTATATTGACTTTTTTGTCGCTATATATAATAATAGTTATATAACTATTATTATAGTGATTTATTTAGAAAGGTGGTTTATGAAGAATTTTAAGGCATTTACACTTTCAGAAGTCTTAATCACCCTTGGAATTATAGGAGTTGTAGCGGCAATGACTTTGCCGACACTTATTCAAAATTATAAAAAGCAATCGACGGCTGTAAGTGTAAAGAAATTTTATAACATAATTAATAATGCACTGCAATTTTCAATCGCTCAAAACGGTGATGTCAGTGGTTGGATGGGAGAGCCTAAGAATATGTCTTACGATGAAAACCTTGAATTTTTAAAAAAATATTTTCTTCCATATATAAAGTACAACCGATACGATAACTGTTTTGAAAAAATGGTTTGTATTTATATGGTTGACGGTACAATGTTTATGTTCCGTTATGATCAGAACGGAGGAGATATTATATATTTTGTAAACGGGAAATTTGAAAGAAATACCCGTAATACGTTTGCTTTCCAATTTAATAAACATAATGGTTGGGATGAGGATATGAATGTGATAGAACGACGCAATATAAAAACATTAATTGAACCTTATACTATGGGTTGGAACGATAATTACGAAGGTCTATTTCTTACATCCAGAGGTTGTACAAAAGCTAACAATGGGACAAAAACTACTACTTTTTGCACAAAACTGCTGCAATTGAATGACTGGAAAATTACTAACGATTATCCGTGGTAGTACTTACTTTACACAAAGTTCGCAACACATCTGACATGCACCGAAAACTTTTGCGGCTTTCAGATTTTTACGGAAACATCTGTAATGCGGGAGATTGAACGCTTCCTTAATAGGCATTTCCTTAACGTTGCCGATTTTTTGCGAAAGACAAGGGTAAACATCACCTGCAGGCGTAATCATCATATTGGAATACGGATAAACGCAAGGTTTGTAAACCTCCGATACAGGTTTATCCGCAGGTGTATTAAAAAATTCTTCAATTTTTGCGAGCGGATTTTTTGCGTATTCAAACTTAGGCGAAAAACGGAGTTTGACATTTGATTTTTTACTAAGACTTTCAAGTTCTCTGTAAACTTCCTTGAAATGCTCCATATCAAAATATTTTTCTATAGGATAATTCGCATTAAACTCCGGAACAAAACTGTAAAA
>CAOJDT010000061.1 GCA_948433295.1 uncultured bacterium | reverse complement strand
AGAACAGTATTAAAAGGTGAAAAGCTTGATGCAACTCCTGAAAATACAATTAATCTGAAACTCTTAAAACCTGTCAAAATAGATTTGACAAACGGATGGATTTTGGAATAAGAAAAAAGCCCTCGTTTTCGGGGGCTTTTTTTATGTGTCTTTAGTGATAAAACCTGTTTGTATTATATTTTTTCCGAATTTTTCTTCAAGTTTATCAAAACATTTAGAAAGCTTATCCTTTTTCTCTTCCGCCTCATTGTCTGCAAAAAGAGAAAGCTGCGCTTCGCTGTTAAGGACAAAAGTATCAAGAATTACGCCAGTACTGCGGTAGAGAATATTCGGGTTGTATATTGAATCAAGCATTTCAAAAATAATATCGGATATTTCCAATTCAAAACTCGTTGCCTGATTCAGAACTCTCTTTTTATAAAATACTTTGAAATCCTTTGTTCTCAACATAATTCCTATTCCGTGGCATTTTGCGTTAATTTTTCGAAGCTTTACGCATGCGCGGTGAATGTGATAGTTCAAAGAGTTTTTTATATACTCTTTGTCGGAAGTGAATTTTGCCATCGCGCTTGTTTTCTGTATGGATTTTGGAAGTTTAATCTCGTCAGATACGGGAGAGACCATTTCTCCGAGAAGTTCATGTTTCATCTCAAGCCCGCGGATTCCTATCTGTTTGTTTAGCCAGATATCAGATTGCTTGACGAGTTCATAAGCGGTAAGTATTCCGTTTCTTCTAAGAAGTGCCGAAAGATTTCTGCCGATTCCCCAAATTTCATCAATGCTTGTGTGTTCGAGTACGGGAAGGATTTTTCTGTGTCCGATTAAAAATATTCCGTCCTCATGAGATTTAGCTTTGTCGGAAGCCAGTTTTGCCAGAGATTTTGTAGAACTCAATCCTATTGAAACAGGGATGTCGACTTCTTCTTTAATTGTTTGGCGAATCATCTGCGCAATTTCAAGATAATTCTTTTTGTAAAGTCGTTCCAATCCCGTTAAATCTACAAATGCCTCGTCAATAGAGTAAACTTCAACTTTTGGTGAAAATCTCTTTAGTACATCCATAACTTCTTTTGAGACTTCGCCGTACAAATCGTGACTTGCATTTATGAAGGTTGCCTCTTTCATTTTACCTTCAACTTGAAAATAAGGCATTCCCATGCGAATTCCAAGGGCTTTGGCTTCTTTGGAACGTGAAATTACACATTGTCCCCGTGCAGACATAACACAAACAGGTTTTCCTTTAAGTTCGGGATTAACTTTCTGTTCGCACGAAACAAAAAACGAATCGCAATCAACCAGCGCTATAACATTTTTCTTTGCCATAGCAATATTATCAATCAGGTTTTGAATTTCATCCAATCTGTTTGCCATCAGTCGATTATAATTTCTTTTTCGTTCTTATATGTTACGTAACCCAAATTCGCTTTAGGCGGTTTTCGCAGATATTTCCGTTTTGTGTAAATTACGCCTATTTTGGAAGAGTTCGGTGCTGATGAGTACTTTTTGGCAAGTTTTGCGCACTGAAGTATAATTTCATCAGGCGGATTTTCTCCTTTTAAAAGCACATGAGAGCCTGCGCAGTCTTTTGTATGAAACCACAAATCTTCATCTTTTGCCAGTTTTGATATTATAAAATCGTTCTGACGGTTATTTTTTCCGATAAAAACCGTATATTCTTCAATTTGAAGTTTCTCCGGTTCAATTGCTTTAGGCTTTGTCGCTTTTTCCGAATCCTCAGGCATGAGTTCTGATTTTATCTCAACTAAATCGCTTATATTTTCCGCACATTCTATTGAGTAGAGAACCTGTTCGTAATAGGTGAGATTTTCTGTAATATTTTCGCGCATTTCGCCGAGTTTTTGTTTGGAAGTTTTGCCTTTGTTGTAGAGTTTGTAGAACTTGTTTGCGTTTTCTTTTAAGGTTTTTGTACTGTCGAGTTCTATAGTAATGTTTTTATTGTTCTCGTAATCAAAAACCTCAATCAATGGTGAAAAATCTTTGTTATTATATAGGCTCGCCATTATCAAATCACCGTAAAGTCTGTAGGTGTCAGAATTCTCTTCACGTTTTAATTGCTCTTCAAGCTTCAATAACGAGTTTTTTAATTTTTTAATTTTCTGGTTTGTAAATGTTGTGAGATGGGTTTTGATTGCTTGAAATTTATCTTTTTCCTGATAATGCGTAAAGTAATCGTCAATCATTTCGTTAACGGAATCTTTTTTTATCGGAGAAGTTAAAAGTTTCGAAAAAAGTGAAAATTCTTTGTAATCCGTACTGATTTCAGGGTTTAGTCCTCTCAGTGTAACAAAATCTTTTATTTGCGAAAGATTTTGTCCGTTGATTTGGCTTGCAAAAGATTTTGAAATCCAATAAAAATCATTGCTCAGAGTTTCATAATTAATTTCGCCGTTATAGTTAAGAATATCGCACTTGTGCTGTTTTGGCGGATAAACGTAAGGAAGAGTTCCCGCCATTTCTCGTACACTGCTTTTTTCTGCGCCGATATTGTGCGCGCATCCTATGATTATATTTGTATCATAATTGTACAGAATAACGTTTGAGTGTTTACCCATAAGTTCAATTGCAAGGCAAAGGTAAATTTTTTCCGAAAGTTCGTTGAAAGTTTCTATATAAAATTCGAGAATTCTTTCATAAGGCGGTTGATTAACCTTACAAATAACCGAATTTTCCAGATATTTTCGTAATAACATACAAAACATCGGCGGCTTTTTCGGAATCTCAATAATCCTGCGGTCTTCATTTTCTTTGTTCATAAAGCAAACGTGATGAAGCTGCGGATTTATATTTATATAAAATTTCCGGGTTTCTCCTGTTTTTCGGATAGAAAAGACGAATTCTCTTCTTGTCGGCTGCTGAATTTTCTGGATTCTGGCGCCTGTGAGGAATTCGAAATTTTCTTCTGTCCACGCTTTTAAGGTTAAACTGTCGAATGTAATCATATAATTATGTTAACACAGAGTATCTGTGGGGCAAGTGTTGTCTACATTGACCCCTAATTTTAATGTAGGGCTACACTTGCCCTACGTATAACATGTTTTATGTATTTGCCAAAAAGCCTGTTATATGCTATAATTAACCTGTAATTTAGACAGGAGTTAAATTTATGGTTTTATGGCAAGTTTTTTCAATTGTCGCTGTAATCTGTATTATTCTGGAAATGGTTGTGCCTTCCATGTTTTTCTTGAACTTTGCTATTGGCGGAGTTATTACGGCTGTCATTTCTTTGTTTGTAAATGATTTTAATATGCTTACAATTGATTTTATTATTTTATCGTTGATGTCGGTTTTTCTTCTCAGACCGTTGTTGTTGAGAACTATTAAACCTTCTAAAGATAAAGAAACAGGTATTAATGCTGAATATATCGGTAAAGTTGTTAAAGTTATCGAGCCTGTTACAAAAAATTCCGGCGCAATCACAATTTATGATGAACGTTGGAATGCTCGTGTGGAATCCGATGAGGAAATTCCTGCGGGTTGCGAGGTTCGTATTATTAAAAACGACAGTCTTGTTATGTATGTAGAAAGGGTATAATTATGACAGTATTATTGTGGATTTTGCTTGTAGGGCTGGTTATTTACGTTGCAAAAGGTATTTTAATCGTTCAACAGCAAGAGGTTGTTATTATCGAGCGTCTCGGTAAGTATGAAAAAATGCTTGAATCAGGTTTGAATTTTATTCTTCCGATTCTTGATGCGCCGCGCGGTATGGCGAAAAGGGTTACTCAACGCGGGCTTGACGGAACGGTTTATTCTTATTCAAAAGAAGTTTCAAGAATTGATTTGAGAGAAACAGTTTTTGATTTTCCCCGTCAAAATGTAATTACAAAAGATAACGTTACTATTACTATTAACGCGCTTTTGTACTTCCAGATTGTTGATGCGAAAAAAGCTGTTTACGCAATCGCAAACCTTCCCGACGCTATCGAAAAACTTACGCAAACAACTTTAAGAAACCTTGTAGGTCAGCTTGATTTGGATGAAACTTTAGTTTCCAGAGACAAGATTAACCAGGAATTGCGAGCAATTCTTGATGAAGCAACAAATAAATGGGGTGTTAAAGTTAACCGTGTAGAACTTCAAGATATTATTCCGCCTGCAGATATCCAAAGCTCTATGGAAAAACAAATGAAAGCAGAACGTGACAGACGTGCCGCTATTTTGGAAGCAGAAGGTTTGAAAAAATCAGCAATTCTTAAAGCTGAAGGGCAGAAGGAAGCCGCAATTAATCAGGCAGAAGGTGAAAAACAGGCTGCTATTTTAAGAGCGGAAGGTGTTGCTCAGGCGCGTGTAATCGAAGCTGATGCCGAAAAAGAAGCTATTCATCGAATTATTGATGCGCTTGCAGATAAAGGTCAGCCTGATAAATACTTAATCGCTATGAAATATCTTGAAACCTTATCTGATATTACGGCAGGTGAAAATAATAAAGTTGTTTATATGCCTTATGAAGCAACAGGAATTCTTTCTTCCGTTGACGGCATTAAACAGATGTTTGATAAACATTAATTTTTTAAAGGCGGGTTCATCCCGCCTTTTTTAGGGACTTATATACAAGTTTACACTAAATAACAACAGAAATGTCACCCTGAACTCGTTTCAGGGTCTCCTATATAAGAGATGCTGAAACAAGTTCAGCATGACAGACAATATTGCTGGTGTAAACTTGTATATAAGTCCCCTTTTTTAATAGTTGAAAAAGTTTAAAAAATAGTTTATACTAAATATGTAGATAATCTTGGAGGTAATGTAGTGAAAATGCAGTCTATAGTTGAAAATTCGGGGGGGGGGGCAAACTAGATTCCTCTCAGGAAAAGGGTTTACGTTAGCCGAAGTCTTGATTACTCTCGGTGTAATCGGTGTGGTTGCGGCAATGACTTTGCCGACACTGATTCAAAAACATCGCCGCAGTGTTGTTGAAACATCCTTGAAAAAGTTTTATACAACAATGAATCAGGCGATAAATTTGTCTGTAGTTGAAAACGGAGAAACAAAGTATTGGGGATTTGCCGCTGATAACGCTGTAAGCATTGAGCAATTTTATAATAAATATTTGAAAAAATATACTAAAGTTCTTAAAACGGATGTAACTAATGTCAAAATTCATAAAAATGGTACAACCGTTTCATTGTTTACTATATATTTTACTGACGGTTCCGGTGCGTCTATCGGTTGGATGGGACATGATTGGTATTACTGTGTAAATGCTAAAGATTTACCCGATTTTTCTGATAAAAGAGGCACGGGTTGTTTTATGTTCGGTTTTTATCCGACATATAGCAACTCGGATGCAGCTTATACTGTGAAAACATATTTTAATAAAGGTGTTGAACCATATATCGGAGGCTCACAGATTGAGGTCGGTAGAGATGAGGAAGGAAATCCTATTATGGCATTTCCAACAGAAGATACACTTTATCAAGGAAGATATTACGCCAAAGCTATCCAGCTGAATGGTTGGAAAATTCCTGACGATTATCCGCTGAAGTTTTAAATATTGTATAAATTTTTGTATATATTTTATTATTTTTTATGTTTTTGGTAAAATAAAGTCAGACGTTTACTAGAAAAGGAAGATAATATGATTAAAACAAGAATGAAATCGCATAACTGCGGAGAGCTTAATCTGAACAACCTTAACGAAGAAGTTGTTTTATCGGGTTGGGCTTCTACTATCCGTGATTTGGGCGGAATTTTGTTTGTGGAATTGAGAGACAGAAGCGGATTTTTCCAAATCGTTGCCAATCCGCAAATTAACCCGCAAGTTCATAAAATTTTAGAAAAAGTTAGAACTGAATATGTTATTACTGTTAAGGGTAAAGTTTCTAAAAGACCCGAAGAAACTTACAACGAAAAATATCCTACTGGTCAGGTTGAAATGTATCCTGAATCTATCGAAATTCTTTCGGAAGCTAAAACTTTGCCGTTTGTTCTTGATGACGACAATGTTTCAGAGGATATTCGTTTGAAATACAGATATCTTGATATCAGACGCGATGCGATGAAAGACAAACTCGTGCTTCGTCATGAAATCGTTAAAGCCGCAAGAAATTATATGAATAACCTCGACTTTTTGGAAGTTGAAACACCTATTCTTATTAAAACAACTCCGGAAGGTGCAAGAGATTACCTCGTGCCTTCACGTGTTCAGGAAGGTAAATTCTACGCGCTTCCGCAGTCTCCGCAAATCTTTAAACAATTATTAATGGTTGGCGGACTCGAAAGATATTACCAAATCGCAAAATGTTTCCGCGATGAAGACCTTCGTGCAGACAGACAGCCTGAATTTACTCAAATTGATATTGAAATGTCTTTTGTTGAACAACAGGATGTTATTAAAGTTGTTGAAGGATTAATCGTTGATACTTTCAAAGCTGCAGGTGTTGAAGTTAAGCCTCCGTTTATCCAAATGCCTTGGCAGGAAGCTATGGATAGATACGGTTCTGATAAGCCTGATACACGTTTTGGTTTGGAACTCTTTGATATCGGTGACATTATTCTCCAATCAGAATTCGAAATCGTTAAGAAAACCCTTCAAAACGGCGGTATTGTCCGTGGTATCAGAATCCCTGGCGGAGCGAAATTCTCAAGAAAAGATATTGATGATATTACAAAACTCGCTGTATCTTTTGGCGCAAAAGCTCTTGCAAATATTATTTACAACGAAGACGGAACAGCTAAATCTCCTGTATTGAAATTCGTCACTGAAGAACAGGCTAAAGCTATTCAGGAACGTGCAGGTGCAGAAGCCGGCGACATTATCTTCTTTGTTGCAGATAAGCCGAAACTCGTTTACGATATCATGGGAAGATTAAGACTTCATTTCGGTAAATCTTTGAACTTAATTGACGAAAGCAAACATAATCTTCTCTGGGTAGTTGATTTCCCTATGTTTGAATGGAGTGAAGAAGAAGGCAGATTTATGGCAATGCACCACCCGTTCACTTCACCTTGTATTGAAGATTTGGACAAACTTAAATCAGGTGATTTGGGTAATGTTAAATCAATCGCTTACGATATCGTTTATAACGGTACCGAACTCGGCGGCGGTTCAGTGAGAATCCACTCTTCGGAAGTTCAATCTGCAATTTTCAAAGCGCTCGGCTTAACAGAAGAAGAAGCTATGGAAAAATTCGGATTCATGGTGAATGCGCTTCAATACGGAACACCTCCTCACGCAGGTCTTGCAATCGGTTTGGACAGACTCGTTGCATTGTTGGCAAGAACCGATTCAATTCGTGACGTAATTGCATTCCCTAAAAACTCGGGTGCAAAAGACCTTATGAGTGACGCTCCGGGCGAAGCTTCTCTTCAACAGTTGAGAGAACTTCACTTAAAAAGCACGGTTCAAACTCACAAATAACTATTAAAAAAGGCTCAGAATTTATCTGAGCCTTTTTGATTATGCTTTTCTTTTTATTCTTTCTTTTGTTTTGCTGTTTGAAATTTTTTCTATATACTTATCAAGAGCTGTAGCCATAAATTTTGATTTCAAATGTTCAAACCCTTCATCCATATTTAGTCCGGCATATTTTCCACCTAAAAAATTCACAATGCCTGAAACTTCTTTGCCGTCGATATCTGTTTTAACTTTGATTGAATCAAGGCGTTCAAAACTATCGCAGCAATTTTTGTTTATGCTTTTGTAAATGTAATTCATCATTGCTGAAAAGTGTCGGGGATGATGTTTTGACCCGAATGCGGGTGTAGTGGTTTTATAACCGGGGTTTGGCGTTATTATATTCATATAAGTAAGAATTCTCCTTTTAGTTTACTTAATAATATGAAAATAAAATTTTTTGTTAGTATGTAACGTATTATTAATTTGTATTATAATTAACCTATGCAGATATTTACAGAATTGAATAAAAATCCTAATCTTTCACTCGCGCTCGGTTATTTTGACGGAGTTCATATCGGGCATAAGAAAGTTATAGGCAGTGCCGTGAATTTTGCACGGCAAAACGGTAATAAATCTGCCGTAATTACATTCAAAGACCATCCGTGCTGTTTCTTTCGCGGTGTTTGCCCGAAATATATTCTCTCACGAGAAGACCGTCTTGCACATATTGAAGCGCTTGGGGTGGATTATGTTTATATCCTGGATTTTGATTCAAAACTCTGTATGCTTTCTGCAGAAGATTATTTAAAAAACGTCCTGATTGATAATTTTTCGCCAAAGTCAATCTCTACGGGTTTTAATCACTATTTTGGAGCCAAGAAATCCGGCGGAGTGGATTTGCTTACCGCAAATCAGGAAAAATACGGTTATAAGTACTTTGAAATTCCGCCACAAAAGATTTTTGATAATACAATAAGTTCAACTGCTGTCCGTGAGTCACTTTCGAAAGGTCAAATTCAAAATGCAAATGAGATGTTAGGGTATAATTTTTCTATTACGGGAAAAGTTGTTAAAGGGCAGCAATTAGGTCGTAAAATCGGTTTTCGTACTGCAAATCTCTTGTATCCTTGTGAACTTATAGATTTGCCGTTCGGGGTGTATTCGGTTAAAGTTTATTATAATGGTGAAAGTTTCAGAGGTATCACAAACTTTGGCATTCGTCCTACTGTTTCGGATTCTCGTCAGTGTACACTGGAAACACATATTCTGGATTTTGATAAAGATATTTACGGAAATGAAATTACTGTCGAATTTTTAAAAATGATTCGAGAGGAAAAGAAATTTGATTCCATTCACGATTTGAAAATGCAAATCGCACAGGATATATCGCAAATTTAAAACTTTAACGGATAGTCATCCGGTATACGCCAACCGTTAAGCTGTATTATTTTAGCGTACGATTTTTGTTTATACAAATCTTTTTCTGTTGTAAATACAGGTTTACCGTTCTCGTCTTTCTTATTGTTGCCGTCTTCATCTAAAGCAATAGTACGTACATAAGGTTCAAGCCCCTTATTGTAATAATTTTTGTATGAATATGTATGACTTTCATCATCGTTTCTCACAGGATAAAAACCAAAGTAAAAACAGGATGTACCGCGTTTACTAATAGTATCCGGTAAATCCTTTGCATTTATACAGTAAAGCCAATCATGTCCGAAATAGCTAATGATACTTCCTGAACCGTCAGAAAAATAAATTGCAAAATATTCAGCACTATTATTTTTACGAAAGATTTTATCTGTTTTTAAAACTTTGACATATTTTTTTAAATATTTATTAAAAAAAAGTTCTACGCTATCTGCATTATCTATGTCAGAGAAATCCCAATATTTAGTTTCCCCGTTTTCTACAGTCGATAATTTAATAGCCTGATTCATTGTAGTGTAAAACTTTTTTAAAGATGTTTCGACAACACCGCGTCTGTGTTTCTGAATCAAGGTCGGAATAGTCATTGCTGCTACTATTCCGATTATGCCGAGGGTTATTAAAACCTCTGCAAGAGTAAAGGCACTTTTACGAATCGTTTTTTTCATACATCCTCCTTTATTTATTATAGGTAAATGTTTGACTGTTTTCAAGATATATCTGCATTTTATTAATATTTTGTTACTATTAGTATGTGTTACTATGGGTATTAAAATTTTAAAATATAAAAATGAATACTAAAATTCTTAAAAATTTTGGTGAAACCGTTAGAAAAAAAAGAAAAACGGCTGAGCTTTCTCAGGAAGATTTAGCTGAAAAATTAGGTATTCACAGAACTTATATGAGTTTTATTGAAAGAGGGTTACGAAATCCGAGTCTTATGATGCTGTTTAAAATTTCCAGAGCATTAAAGATTAAATTGCCTGAATTATTTGAGTTTGATAAATAAAAAAGCCTCCTTTTCTGGAGGCTTTTTTTATTTTATTAATGTTTGAATTTCTTTGAATTTTGAATGCTTCGCGCCTTTAAGCCATTCAAACAATGCTATTTCAACGCAGGAGATTTTTGCACCGTTTTGCTGCATTATATCAATTCCCTGTTTGAATTCGTATTTGTTACGGCTTGCGCATGCATCTTTTATAACATAAACGTCATAACCTGCTTCCAATAGTGCTGCTGCTGTTTGGTGTACACAAATGTGGGTTTCGATTCCGAAGATTACAATTTGTTTTTTATCATAAGACTTAATTTTTTCAGCAATTCCGCTTTCAGAGAATGCATTAAATGATGTTTTTTCAAAAATTTCCGTATCGACAGGTAAAACTTCTTTCAATTGTGTCACCGTATTACCGAGCCCTTTCGGATACTGTTCCGTCACAACAACCGGAATTCCCAGTGCTTTCGCTGCACTTGCGACTTTAACAGCTTTTGTCACAACAATATCTTTGTCTAATGCTCCAACCAGGCGTTCTTGTATATCAATAATCAAAACAAGACTATTGTCGGCTGATAATGTATTCATAAATCTTTTTCTCCTTATTCAACGGTATTCTTAAATTCTTTAATAAATTGTTCTATTATTTTCGTTAATTCTTTTGTATTAATTTCACTTAAAGGTAATGAAATTTCAGTGTTTTCGGGGCTGTACAGACCTTCGTGTGTGATATACACAATAACTTTAGCAAACCCCGGGTATACAATTTTTAACAGACTTGTTTGTTTCGGGTTTGTGAGTCTGAATACGCTTTGAGTTTCGTCAGTGTATTGTTCGATTTTTGTGTTAAACAGTTTTTCTTCCCAGCTTTTTTGTAATCTGTAAAATACCGGTGTAATTACTTTTTCCAATTTTTTATTAAATGCGTTTTTGAAAAGTTTGTAATTTCTTTCCTTTGGTTCCTCGAGCCAATTTTCTTCATTAACGTCAGGATTGTCTGAGTATATTACGAAAGGCTGGCTGCAAAGCATTGCGTCTGATAATGCGCATTGCGCATGTTTTTCCAATATATCCATATTGTCAGTTGCGATTTCGCAGATACCGGCTTTTATTGAAAATTCTTCTTTTAAATTTTTCCGAATTTTATTTATTACGGTAATTGCCGCTTGAACTCCGCCGTTCGGCAAGAGTATAAAGACCTTTATTCCGTTTGTATTGAGAATAATGTCTTGGTATCTTAGTGAATTTTTTATTGCCGTAATCATTTTGTCGAACGAGTAATTCATTTTTTCGTTTTCATCAGGTGAAACTAATGTCAAAGA
>CAOJDT010000060.1 GCA_948433295.1 uncultured bacterium | reverse complement strand
TGAAGATTTGAGAGGTTATTTGCGATGTCAGGATGTGATTTTAAGAATGCCTCGCGGGTTTCAGGGTTTTTATATTCAGGGAATTGTTCAGCAATCTCATTATGATATGTTTCAAGTTTTACCGCATCATTACCTCTTTTACGGTTTTGTATACTGGTCATGTAATCCGCTTGGTTATAAGCATCATCATCTGTTTCGTTTTCGTTGGAAACTCTTACAAAGAATTCTTTAAACTTATCGCTGCTGAAATTACCGTCTTCATCGTAGAATGTAGCACGGTTTTCATCCACAAATTCTTTCATCTTGCCGTTTAAGACTTTGTGGTCAGGGTTATTTTTGTCGTAACCCGGATCGTCTTTGCTATAGAAGATTTGTCTTCTTGCGACACGTTCTTCGGCAATTTCTCTATCAAGTTTTGCCTGAGCCATAAGTTCAACAGCTTTTTCTGTATCCTTTGTGCGGGTTTTTTGTGCTTCGTTTGCGTTGTCTCTACGTTCAGCCTCACATTTTGCGTCAAGTTTTCTGAATTTTTCTTCATCGCCTTTTGCTTGTGCTTCAGCAATTTCTTTTTCATATTTTGCGATAATATTCATATCGGCATTGGCATATCTGTCAGTCAGTATTTTTGACGCCATATTGTCAATTTCGTTGTTGCTGAGGTCTACGGCTTCAAGAAGTGCTTTTCTGTGAGCGACCATTCTTTTTTGTGACTCGGAAGGAGTTCTGCCTTTTCTGATATAGGATTCATCTCTGTCCGTCAAGTCGAATTCGGTGTTGAAAGCGTCTCTTGCTTTTTCATCATTTTCAAATTCTTTAAGATATTTTTCGTATTTTTCAGCAAATTCTTTTGTAGTTGCTTCGTCAGCGAATTCTCTCATATATCTGTCTGCGAGGAGAACTCTCTGGTCATCGGAACCGTCTCTGAGGTTTTTTAACCCTTGTTCGATTTGTGATTTTTCTTTAGCGTAAACTACGTCAACGATATCTTCTGTTGCAAGTTTCGGATCATTTTTATACATATCCGCATATTCGCGTTTATATTGTTCTAATTTTTGTTGTTGTAAAGCTTTATTATCCTCCAACGGTACACCTGTTGTTGCAACGGGACGGGTTGTAGTACCGCCTGCTTCACTGCTTTCAACTGCAATACCTTTGGTTTTGTTTTCGGTTTGAATAGCTTCTCCTGCCAGTGCACTTGCAGGATTGTTTTTAGCATCCATGTTTTTTTTGAAGTCTTCTTTCATTTCTGCACTGAAAGTGTTCCATTGAGCTTTGAATTGTTCTTTCTTTTTTGTACTCAACGAATTCCATTGTTCTGTTGTGAACCCGCATTGTGTCGGGTCAAAGTTTAATGCACACATAGTCTGTCCTTTCTGCATGTTTTCGGGGTGAAAGCATGCAAAGTTTTTACTTATACTTCTCTATACACATATAAACAATTTCTATTCGGCAAAATTTCACAAAAACTTTAATCAATTTTTTGATTAATTTAAAAAATTCAAGTATAGTAAGGGTTTTAGGGTAAAAATTTAACTTTACATTTATTAACACTTTTGATATATATATTATATAGATATTACACATTAAAAAGAATAGCAAATTTTGCACAAAAACATGTTATTTACTATATATACATGGAAGTTGCCAAAAAATGAATTGTGAAATTTTGTAAAAATTTTTACAAAAATAGTAAATATTTTTATATTACAAACCGTTTATATAAATATATAAATTTGTATTGTGTTTAAGTGCAAAGGATTTGAGGTTTATATCATGAAATCTAAAAAAAGTAACAAAAAGGCAATAGTTTTAGCGATAAGTTCAATACTAGCATTACAACAAGCAACGGCTCCGGCAATAGCAAGTACTATTATTGACGCAGGCGGTAACTTAGTTGAAAAAGGTAATACGGGTAATTATGAATTTAAACCTGATGCTTTTAATAAAGATATTGGTTTTAAATATTTTAAACAATTTAACCTTTCTGAAGGTGATATCGCAAACTTTATTTTCAAATGGTATAACCGTCAATACGGTGATGATCCGAATTTGAAAATTTCTGAAGGCGATATCAGCAAGTTTGTTAACTTTATTGACGGTACTGCCAGAATTGATGGTATTGTCAACGCCCTTAATGCGCTTAACGGTCAGTTAAAAACTGACGGACAATTGATTTTTGTTGCTCCCGGCGGTATGGTTGTAGGTTCAAGCGGCGTTTTGAACGTCGGTTCGCTTTCTGTATTGACACCTACCGATTCTGCGTATAATGCTTTAAAAAATGGTATGCCGACAGAGCTTACTTATGCAACAGGTGCAAAAACAGTTAATAACGCTCTTAAAATTGATAAAACCTGGGATCCGAGTACAATCGCAATCGGAAACGGCTCCATTACGATTGACGGCGGAATCATTGCAAGAGGCGATGTTGATTTGAAAGGCGGTCAGATTAATATTGGTGAGCAAGGTAAAATTCTTGCTTCTGTCGGTGGAAATACCGATAGATTTTTACACGACCCTACTGCAAGTGATGCCGAAAATACCAATGCAGCAATTAGACAAAGAGCAAATGACTTATTCGACGCACTCGTAAAAACAGATAACATGAATACCGGTAATGCGTTTAAAAATTCTAACGGTAATATTCTTATCACTTCGAATGTAGGTACTGACGTTAAAGGTATGATCAGAACTTACGGTTCGGGCGATACTACAATTACAAATACAGGCGCAAACGGTATTAATATCAGCGGCGAAGTTGCAAACTCCAACGGTAACCTTACTATAACCAATCAAACAGGCGGTACGGAAGGTCTTATCGTTTCAGGTAACGTTAAAAACGGTGTTGGTGATGCAAAACTCATCAACCGCGCAGGCAAACTTAATGTAGAATCTACAGGTAATGTTCTTTCTACAGGTAATTCTTTATTACTTGACAACAGTGCTTCGGGTAATATGAATATCAAAGGTCACGTTACTCAAAATAACAAAAACGGAGAACTTAACTTTATAGGTACAAATTCTGATATTATTATCGGTGACAATACCTCAAATAATTTCTACGTAACTTCCGATGCGGTTACAAACTTTAACGTAACAAACGGTAATCTCTATAACTCAGGGGTTCAGAAAACTTTAATCAAAACAACTGACGGCGCAAACCTTAATATTAATGTTCAAAACGGTTCAATCGGTAAAGAAGTAGGACCTTGCGACGGCGGTGTTTGTACAGGTATCGGAACAGATGGCAGAGATTGGAAACTTTCAATTAACACTAACGTTGACGGTAAAATTACTGCAGACAGCCACGGTACAGGCGCTCTTATCAACCTTGCAAGTGCAGATAACGATATGCATTTGAACTACGCTCACTCAGACGGAAGAGTAATTCTTCTTGCCGATGATATTACAAACAAAGCAACAGATGACAGACCGACTTACAGTATTTTGAATTATTCTGACAGAAATAATCCTGAAATTAATATCGAAGGTACAGGTATCTCTGTTATTGCAGGTAAAGATATCGGTGCAAAAGATAACAAAATTACTTTCAGACAAACAGGCGCAGGTCAAATCTTCTTTGGCGATGATGCTACAAAACCGCACGTTCACAAACCGACTAATACTAACGGTCAAGGTGTTGATATGTTAGCTATCCGTGACATTTACGTAAAAGGTATGGACGCTGATGACGGTTCAAAACTTGATACGAACGTTTGTGCAATGATTGCAAGAACAGGAAGTATTGACGCTGAATTCTCGGGTGATACTTATATCAGAGAAATTACCGCTCAGAAAAATATCGATATCGTTACTCGTGGTAAAAACCTCTATATTGATAACTTAGGTCTTGTACCTACTTATCCTAACGATTACTACGGACCAAACGCAAACGTTGTTCCTGAAAAAGTTAAACTCGTTGCTCTTGATTTGGGCAGCTATCTGGATCCGAATGAAGCTCCTGAATACGAACACGCTTCGGATTCTACAATCGTTGTTAAAAACGGTAAAATTAACGGTACAACCGAAGGCAGACCCGGCACTCAAGACTTAATTCTTATTGCTGATAACGCTTATGCGGGCGGTTACTACTTCAACCTCGGTAAACACAGAGGTACAAATCCTGATGGTACGTTGAAACCTTCAACAGTAACCCCTGATAATACTACAAATGCTATTAAAAATTCTGATGGCGAAAATATTTCAATCAGAGGTAAAGCCGTAAGACCTACGGACGTTACTGATATCGGTGCAACAGAGTCTGATCGTAACTACTACTACGGTGGAAGTACACAAGGTACAGACCCTAACTACGATGTGGACGGTGATAAATATCCTGATGGAACAAAACCCGGTGATGATAACGATGATAACCTTGTAGTTCCGGAACCGACTCAACCGACCGATCCAACCGGCCCAACCGGCCCAACCGGCCCAACTGAACCAACGGATCCGACCGACCCGACCGACCCGACCGACCCGACTGACCCAACGGATCCAACAGATCCAACAGATCCAACAGATCCGACTGATCCAACAGATCCGACTGATCCTACCGATCCTACCGATCCGATAATTAAGCCGGATCCTACGGAACCTAATAGGGACGACTTTGATAAGTTGATGTGGAACCCTAAAAAAGATATTTCTGACGGTGTTCCTGTAATTGATAAACGTCAATATATGAGATTTGATGTTGATTCAAATGCCGATATGATTACATTCGAATCAGAATCGGGTGCAGACGGAATTCTTAACGTATCCCGCGGCGGTGTTCAACTTTCACATAATAAAAAGTTGAAAGTCGGAGATGTAATTCCTGTAAAATTAACTTACGGTGATTTGGAAATCACAACCGATGTTAAAATCGTTTCGGCAACAGATGTCAGGGCGGGAGCCGAGTTTGTAAACCTTGATCAGGCAACTGCAAACAAACTTCTTTACCTTAACCTTATGTTGGATGAAACAGTAAAATACACTGAAGCAAACATAAATCCCGCAGTTCAAAACCTTAAAATACAATAAGTTAATAAAATAAAAAAGAGGCAGATTATCTGCCTCTTTTTATTATCATAGCATTCTCGAATTCAGAATTTAATTATTTTTATAACATAGTACTGATATTATTTTTCCGATTAAATTTAAAGGAATAATATAACTAAGTATTTCAGTAGCTTTTCCAAATTTTCTATAAACAAAATTAAATAAAAAATAAGTACTCCATTGAGATTTACATTCGGGAATTCGTCTAATTATGTTTTTAAATGAATAGAACTTTTTATAAAAATTTATATATCCCTCGTATAATTCTTGAGGAGTCATTTTGTTGGGATAATAAACAACATTAGCGGTGTTGTAATGAGAATAATCAAAATCAAAAATTTTATTTTCGTTACGCATTTTTTCATAAAGTTTTGTACCTGGATATGGTGTTAAAATATGCGCAGTTACGGTTTCAACTTTCCTTTTTACCATCCACTCTAAAGTTGTATCAAACACTGAATGATCATCATCATCAAACCCAAAAACAACACTGGCATTTATCATTATACCGCGATCATGAATTTCTTTAATAAGTTTGTCATAATTCATTATGTTATTTTGTACTTTATGCACACTATTTATTGAATTAGCGTTAATGGACTCAAACCCTATAAATAAACTTTGGCATCCGGCTGCCTTCATCATGTCGAGCAAATCCAGATGATTTAATATATTTGCAGATACAGCACAGTTCCATTTTAAACCCATATCTCTAATTCTTTTACAAAATTCTTTTGCCCAAACAATATCTCCAATAAAATTATCATCAATAAACATTATATGTTGATTTTTTAAATTTTTAATTTCGTCAATTACATTTTCAATAGGGCGTTTTATATGCTCAGGAGATCCATTAGAACTATTATAACAAAAATCACATTTGAAAGGACATCCACGGCTTGTGCTTAAAACATTTGTATAAAAATATTTATTTCTGTCGATTTTGTCATAAGCCGGTGAAACGATTTCATCACCTTTAATTTTCTCCATATCGCAATAGTATTTTTGAAGCTTTCCGGTTTCAACATCTTGAAGAACTTTTCCCCAAATTCTTTCAGCCATACCAACACAAATAGAATCAAAATACTTTATAGAATCTTCAGGCCAAGAACTAATATGGATACCGCCTGCAATAGTAGGAATACCCTTGTTTCTAAATTTTGATGCAATTTGAATTGCATGTGGAAAAACATCAACTGTAACTGTAATTGCTACCAAATCCACATCTAAATCATAGTTAATTTTTTCAATATTTTCATTAACTACAATAACCTCATGTTTTTCCGGAGTTAAAGCTATTAAAGTATAAATTGCCAAAGACGGAGACATTCTTGTTTTTAAAATTGTATCCATAGGTCTCATAGACATTTTAGGTTGTATAAATAATATTTTCATATAAATTATCCTATTTTAAAAATAACATCATCTTAACACAAATAATGATAATCATATTAAATTTCTATTACAATAATTAATAAAAATGCAAGATAAAAACTTCTATGGTACTATATTTAGGGATATGACGGAGAGAGGGTTAGGTTTTGAATAAGCAAGAGCTGGCTGCAAAAATTTGGGAATCAGCAAATAAAATGCGTTCTAAAATTGAAGCAAATGAATATAAGGATTATATTTTAGGCTTTATTTTTTATAAGTATTTGTCTGACAAAGAACTGGATTTTTTAAAAAGTCAAGGTGCTACTGATGACGAGATAAAGACACTATTAAAAGAGGATGGCGATTTAACCGAGCATATTCGCACTAACATTGGTTATTTTATATCCTACAGTGATTTATTTTCAACCTGGCTTGAAATGGGCAAAGATTTTGATGTATCAAATGTCAGGGATGCTCTTTCTGCATTCAGCAGATTAATTAATGATAATCATAAAAAAGTGTTTGACGGAATCTTTAATACTCTCGAAACGGGGTTAAGTAAATTAGGCGACAGTGCGGCTTCGCAAACTAAAGCCATAAGCGATTTATTATATCTAATCAAAGATATCCCTATGAGTGGCAAACAGAGTTATGATGTTCTTGGGTTTATTTATGAATATTTGATTAGTAATTTTGCTGCAAATGCTGGTAAAAAAGCAGGAGAATTTTATACGCCTCATGAGGTTTCTTTGTTAATGAGTGAAATTATTGCAAACCACCTGAAAAATAAAGAAGAAATACAAATATATGACCCTACAAGCGGTTCCGGTTCTTTGCTTATTAATATAGGTCATTCAATTGCAAAATATAACAATAATCGAGATGCAATAAAATACTATGCACAAGAGTTGAAACAAAATACTTATAACTTAACTCGTATGAATTTGGTTATGAGGAATATTTCGCCTGATAATATTATAACTCGTAATGGTGATACTTTGGAAGAAGATTGGCCATATTTTGAAGATAATGATCCTGCTAATACCTATAACCCATTGTATGTTGATGCTGTTGTATCAAATCCTCCATATTCGCAAAATTGGGATCCGACAGGTAAGGACAATGATCCAAGATATACAAGATATGGTATTGCACCAAAAACAAAAGCTGATTATGCATTTTTGCTACATGATTTATATCATCTTAAACCTGATGGTATTATGACAATTGTTTTACCTCATGGAGTTTTGTTCCGTGGCGGTGAGGAATTAACTATTAGAAAAAATCTTATAGACCAAAATAACATAGTTGCAATTATTGGTTTGCCTCCTAACATTTTCTTCGGAACCGGTATTCCAACAATTATCATGATTCTTCAGCAAAAACGAAATGACAATGATGTTTTAATTGTAGATGCATCAAAGGGTTATATAAAAGAAGGTAAAAATAACAAGCTTCGTGCTTGTGATATAAAAAAAATAGTTGATGCCGTTGTTGGTAGAGTATCTATCCCAAAATTTTCAAAACTTGTTTCAAAAAAAGAAATCCAAAATAACGAGTACAACTTAAATATACCCAGATATGTGGATTCATCTGAAAAGGCAGAAAGTTGGGATATTTATGCTTCTATGTTTGGAGGTATTCCGAAGTCTGAAGTATTAGAATTACAAAAATACTGGGAAGCATATCCGTCATTAATGTCTACACTTTTTAGAAATATTAATGAAGAATATTACGAAATTGCTGTTGATAACTTAAAAGATGCTATTAAAAACAATGTAGATGTAAAAAATTTTATTACTGAATATAATTCGTCATTTGCAGGTTTTGACAAATATTTAGAAAAAGAACTTATAAATAATATGTCAAATATTAATGTAGCAATGGAAGAAGAAATTATAAATGTAGAAATTCAAAAACGTTTAAAATACCCTGATCTTATAAATATATATGAAGCATACCAGTTATTAGATGATACCTGGACAAAAAAAATTGCAGTTGATTTGGAAGTTCTAAATACCGAGGGCTTTGAAGCTTCGAAACAAGTTGATCCGTTGATGGAAACAAAAAAGAAAAATAATAAAGAATCTGAAGTACAAGTCGGATGGAAAGGCCATGTTATCCCATTCGAACTGGTGCAACAAACCTTATTAAAAGATGATACAAAAAAACTCAAGGAAAAAGAATATAAATTATCTGAAATTGTCGGACAGTATGCTGAATATTTAGATTCTATTTCAGAAGATGACAAAGATTCGGATGCCATAAATGAAGATGGCACAGCTTTTGTTGCCGCAGAAGTAAAGAAAATGGCGAAAGATATAGATAAGAATGATGCTTCCGAATTTGAATTAATCATATTAAAAGTTAATCAGCTGCTTGCCGAGGAAAAGAATTTAAAAGCAGAAATTAAAAAAGATTCTGACCTATTGCATGAAAAAACAAAGACAACAATTGAAAATTTATCAGATGAACAAGTTTATGATTTGTTAAAATTAAAATGGATAAAACCGATAACTGACGGAATAAATTCTTTGCCTAGAGGGGTTATAACAGAGTTATCGAATAAAATTCAAAAATTATCTGAAAAATATTCTACAACATTAACCGATTTAGATTCAGAAATAAACGAAACTGAAAAAATGTTAGTGTCATTTATAGATGAATTAACCGGAAACGAATATGATATGAAAGGTTTAGCGGAATGGCAACTGCTTTTGGGAGGGGAAAATAATGCCTGAAAAAAAGCAAAGGCCAGCTATTAGATTTAAAGAATTTACTGACGCTTGGGAACAGCGTAAGTTATCTGAATTGCTTATAGAAAGAAATTCTCAAGCTCCCAAGAGTATTGATTATCCCCTTATGGCATTTATACAGAATCAAGGAGTTGCTCCAAAAGGAGAACGCTATGATAGAAGTGCATTAGTTAATGATACAGAAAATAAGCTGTACAAACAAACTGAATATGGTGATTTTATATACAGTTCTAACAATCTTGAAACCGGATCCATTGGTTTAAACAAATATGGAAAGGCTTGTATATCACCTGTTTACAGTATATTTTCTCCTACGGATATGGCTGACTCAAATTTTATAGGACGACGATTTATCAGAAAAGATTTTATAAATGAAATGATAAAATGGAGACAAGGTGTAATATACGGGCAATGGCGCATTCATGAGTCTGATTTTCTAAAAATAAATATTACCGTTCCGGCACTACAAGAACAACAAGCTATTGGAAGCTTTTTAAATAAATTAGACCAACTTATCACTCTTCATCAGCGTAAGTATGAAAAACTTTTGACTTTGAAAAAATCCTGTTTAGAAAAAATGTTTCCAAAAAGTGAGAATAAAAATCCAGAAATAAGATTTAAAGGATTTACTGATGCCTGGAAACAGTGTAAGGTTTCTGATGTGTCGGATAGATATGACAATTTGAGGGTTCCCGTTGCTGAAAATTTAAGGATTAAAGGAAAAACTCCATACTATGGTGCGAATGGAATACAGGATTACGTAGAAGGATATACTCACGACGGAGAGTATATTTTGGTAGCTGAAGATGGTGCAAACGATTTAAAGCATTATCCTGTAAACTATGTGAACGGGCGTGTTTGGGTTAATAATCATGCTCATGTTTTACAGGCTAAGAAGAGTTTAGCAGATAATAGATTCCTTGGATATGCTGTAAGTATCGCAGATATAGAATCTGTTTTAGTAGGCGGCGGTAGAGCAAAACTAAATGCTGATGTGCTTATGAACATATCTCTTTTACTTCCAAAGAAAGATGAACAGATTAGAATTTCTTCGTTTATTTCTTCACTCGACAACCTTATCACTCTCTATCATCGCAAGTTGAAAATGCTCCAAAATATAAAAAAATCTTGTTTGGAAAAAATGTTTGTATAAAAAATAATTAAGGAAATAATATAATGACATTTAAGAATGAAGCTGAATTTGAAAATAAATTAATAGATGCATTAACAAAGCACGGTTGGGAATCTGATATTATAAAATATCCGACCGAAAATGATTTATTGGAAAATTGGGCAAAAATTCTTTATGAAAATAATAGAGATATAGATAGACTGGGTGATTATCCGTTAACCGAAAGTGAAATGCAACAGATTATTGAGCAAATAAAAACACTTAAATCTCCTTTAAAATTAAATGGTTTCATAAATGGTAAGACAGTATCTATAACAAGAGATAATCCTGATGATAAATTACATCTTGGTAAAGAAATCAGTTTGAAAATATATGATAGACAAGAAATTGCAGCAGGGCAAAGCAGATATCAAATTGTGAAGCAGCCAAAATTTAAATTATTAGAAAAAATTTTGCCTGAACGCAGAGGCGATTTAATGCTTTTAATTAATGGTATGCCTGTAATACATATAGAGTTAAAGAGAAGCGGGGTTCATGTTTCTCAAGCGTGTAATCAAATACAAAAATATTCTAAAGAAGGTGTATTTACGGGATTATTTTCATTAGTGCAAATATTTGTAGCGATGAATCCTGATGAAACCTTATATTTCGCAAATCCCGGACATTATGACAAATTTAATAAAGATTATTATTTTCATTGGGCTGATTTCAATAATGAACCGATAAATGATTGGTCACAAATCGCATCTTCATTGTTATCAATTCCTATGGCACATGAGCTAATTGGATACTATACCGTAGCAGATGATGCAGATGGCATTTTGAAAGTTATGCGAAGCTACCAATTCTATGCATCAAGTAAAATCTCAGATAAAGTAAAAAATACAAAATGGGATTCGGAAAATCAATTAGGTGGTTTTATTTGGCATACAACAGGTTCAGGTAAAACAATGACATCTTTTAAATCTGCA
>CAOJDT010000059.1 GCA_948433295.1 uncultured bacterium | reverse complement strand
CTCTTTGCGGGTAAATTGAAAAAAGACGATTTCCCTGTTAAAGCAGGATTTGTAGTTAGTAAAAAAACTCATAAACGTGCTGTTAAAAGAAACCGGCTCAGAAGACTCATGCGTGAATCTTTCCGTCTGCTGCAACTTTCCGGAGAAGTCGGAAATGCTGATAAGTTTATGTCTTTAATTTTTGTTGGTCACGAAAAAGCATTAGGCAAAAATTTTAAAGAAATTAATCATATAGTGAAAAAACTTTTGAAGGATTTAAAATGTTAGAAGGCATTTATGTTGAAAATGTTTTTATGCATGATACGATTCGTCCGAATCCGATAGAGCCTCAAATAACTTCCGGTTTGAGACCCGGTTCCGAGATGATTTACAGGTATGCACTCAGGGAATCGGATTATCCCACATTGATTATTGTTGATTCTATTTATGACGGTGAAAGAAATATAATTAAGCCCGGGCATTATGAACTTGCCTTATCTGATGAAAGAGATTTTCTGCTTCTTATTCAGAGTAAACAACCGATAGCAATTATTCCCGTGTTTAAAATAGAAGAAGATGATACCGAGAAATCCCGTCTTAATGACCCGAAATATAAGAAGCAATTAAAACGTGAGGCAAAAGAAAAAGAAAAAACTAATGCAAAACGTGCAAGGAAAGGCATGCCTCCTGTTCAAGATTACGTTCACATGGAAGCAAGCATAGAGTATGATAAGGACGGAGATTACTACCTTATAAAATATCAGCGTGGTACAATAAAAGCATGGGGTGCTATTAAAAAATAAGAGGAATTTATGCTTGCAAATTACCATATGCATACAAGTTATAGTGAAGATTCCGTTTTTGAAATGGAAAAAGTTGTAAAATGTTCGATTTTACGCGGACTAGATGAAATCTGTTTTACAGATCATATTGATGTTTTACCGGGTATGGAACCATCCTTTCCTTATGAAGCTTATAAAAAAGACTTTTTAAACTTGAAAGAAAAGTATTCCGATAAAATAAATTTAAAACTGGGAATGGAATTCGGAATGCAATATTCAACAATCCCTGTTTTTGAAAGAATTTTTGAAAAACTGGATTTTGATTTTATAATAATGTCTTGCCATCAGATTGATAATCAATGGTTTTGGAATCAGGAATTTCAATCGGAAAAAACTCAGTGTGAATATAATCTTCAATATTATGAAGAGATTCTGAAACTTGTAAAAAATTATAAAAATTATTCTGTTCTGGGGCATTTGGATTTGATGCGCAGATATGACAGACAAGGTTCATGTTCGTTTGAGATAATTGAACCGATAGTCAGGGAGATTCTTACAGAGGTTATCAAAAACCAAAAGGGTATAGAATTAAATGTTTCAAGTTTTCGGTATAATCTCGGGGACTTAATGCCGTCAACAAATATTTTAAAATTATACAAAGAACTTGGCGGTCAAATAATTACAATAGGAACCGACAGTCACAGAGAGGAACATGTTGATTGTGATTTAATCCGAGGTCGAAATGAATTGCAACGACTCGGATATACGAGATTTTGCACTTTTGCTAAAATGACACCCGAATTTCATAAATTCAAAAACTAGGGGGTTGATTTTTTATTTTTAGCGTATAATAATGGGATATGCAGACAATCTAACGCGGGTTGGAGCAGTCTGGTAGCTCGTCGGGCTCATAACCCGAAGGTCGTTGGTTCAAATCCAGCACCCGCAACCATTTAAAATAAAGGGTTTTAGCCAAATGGTTAAACCCTTTTTTAATGTCATTTTTTATTGATAGGTAAACTTTAGGTAAACTATATTTTTAAAATGCTGTTTTTGTTTTTAAAATCATATCGGATAATGTATCCGATAACATAACATCTTTTTGGTGCAGAATATGAGAATAAATGTCAGTTGTAGTGCTAACTTTTGCATGTCCTAGCCTTTTGCTTACCTCTACAATGCTACATTTACCGCTTTGAATTAGTAAACTTGCTTGAGAGTGCCTAAAAGCATGAGGGTTTAAGTGTGGTAACGATTTAAAATTACTGTATTCTTTAGAAATGATCTTGTTATATTTGATAGTGAATTTATTACAATAATCTGTTAATGTATCCGGGTGTATCGGGTTGCCGTTTTCTTGTGTCAATATGTACCCTGTGTAATTCCATTTTGTACCTCTTTCAAGTCTTAATTTATTTTGTTCTTTTTTGTATTCTTTCAACAAGTCAATTAATTCTGCAGGTATGCTTATAGTCCTTTTTGACTGTTCTGTTTTTGGCAAGTCGGTATATATGCCCTTTTTAGCTGAATATAACAAGTTATTATCTATTTTTATTGAGTTGTTGGTAAAATCTATTTTATCCCATTTTAACCCTGCTATTTCACCCCTGCGGCAGCCTGTAAAAATCAAAAGATTTAGTGCAACTTGCCATTTAATCGGTTCATTTTTTAAGAAAAACAATACATTTTGTATATCGTCTAAAGTCAAAAAATGTGCTTCGCTATGTTTTACTTTTGGCGGTTCTGCTCTGTCTGCTATGTTATAAGGTAATAACATTTCTTTAGTTGCTTGCGCCAGTATAGTATGAATAATCCTATGATGTTCTCTTATTGTTTTGTTACTTAATCTACCACCCGTATTTTTATTTAATCCATTTTGCGCAAGTTGTTCATACAATTTATTCAAATGCTGCGGTTTTAATTCTGATAGTTTAAAATGTCCGATACCTTTATTAATTCTTGTTAAAAGTTCCTCATATCTTTCAAGAGTTCTGTATTTTATGCCGTTTCTTGCCTTTAAATCTAATACATATTTAGCATAATTTTGAAAAGTTTGTTTATTATCTGCTGTTAAACCGTCTTTACATTGCTTTTCAAACAATACAACTTCTTTGTTTAATTCTGTTTGTGTTTTCTTTTCGCTCCATTTTTCATCAGGTTTAAAAGACTTTTCGTAAAAATGCTTTTTACCTAATTCGTCAGTATATTTATATACTTTTATTCTATAAGCAATTATTTTGCCTTCTTTATTTTTTCTTGGTTGGATATTAGCCATTATAAACCTCGCTTTTTAGTCGTCTAACATATCGCTTGCGTAAGTGTCAAGATGAAAAAATCCACCGGGTGCTTCATCATCATGTTTCTTATCTATTAAATGTTGTCTTAAAGCCTTTAATTTGCCTATGATAGTTTGAATTATAAAGTGTCTTACTTCTTTTATTGTTATAGGAAAACCACCGCCGTTTTTATTCTGAACAAAAATAAAATCTTGCATTTTTTCTTTATTTTGTTTTGCACTCTCTTTTAAAGGTTCTTTAATGCCCTTTTCTATAATAAAACTTTCAGGCAATGCAAATAAATAGTTGTAAAGTGCCGATAAAATGTAAAAATCTTTATCATGTTCTAAAAGCATATTTACCATATAAATACTTGCTTTTGATGATGAGCTTTTGCTTTTTGTCCACCATTTCAAACGCTCTAATGCTTTGTCTGAAAGCCCAATTTTTGCACTTGTTGCGTAATTTCCATAAGTACGACTATTGTTAAGTCCTAACAGGTATTCAATAGGACAGTTAAAATACTTGCTATACGCTTTTAACTCTGTTAAAGAGGGTTCTCTTAATCCGTTTTCAAGTTTTGAAATTTGCGGCTTACTTAAGCCTAATTCTTTTGCTAGTTCATCTTGAGTACAATCTTTTTGTATCGTGTTTAATTCTTCTCTTAACGATCTGAATACTCGTTTAATTTGTGGATACTTACATTTTGGCATATTATCTCCTTTGTTGCTTAATTGATAATTTTTAATATAAATTTCGTATTTGTTAATAATTTACACTAATTTCAAATAATTGTCAATATCTTGCAGTAATATGTTAATGAAATGTTAATTTATTTTGCAAATTAACAAAATAGAAACAAGCAAAAAATAGGAGGTAAAAAATGACAGAAAAAACATTAATTCCAAGAATGGCGACTATTAACGAAGCTGCTGAAATTACAGGGCTTGCAAAGTATTTTATTAGACAATTGGCATTAACAAACAAAGTCAAAACTATTAAAGCAGGTAAAAAATATTTGATTAATGTTGATAAATTAATCGAGTATTTAAATGCAGAACAAGAACAAGAAGCAGAATTATTGAATAGTAGTGCAGATATTAAAAAAATAGTATAGGGGGCAGGCATGGAAAATAAAAAAAATGCTTGCAATGATACAAGCAATTTCAACAATATTAGTATAGTCGAAAATCCGAGCAAAAGCAATACATTAAACAACATGCCGGATATCGTAAAAAGTATTATTACATTACTTCATTCGAAATTAATAGATTTATCCTTTAACTGTTGCTTAAATATGTTGATATATATGCTTTTTGCTGTGATTTCATCAAAAAGAGTATATCTTAAAAAGCATTCCGATAGTGTGATGCAAACTTCATTAAGTTGGTATGCTATCGTGTTTTCAGGTAGTGGAACAGGCAAAGACTATTGTATAAAACTGTTAAAAGAATTGTTTTTTAAAAAATATTATAATGTTTGGTTTACTGATAAATTAAATGATTTTGTAAAAAATGAAGAATGCAGAATAAAGCAAGAAGCAGAAACATTATTTACAGATAATCAGACCACACAAAAACAAGCATATATAAAAAATGAATTAGCAAATGTGCGCAAGCCTAAAACAGAAATAATACAGGGTACACAAGAGGGGTTATATTCAGAGGCAAAAGTATTAGAAGCTGCAAAGTTTGGCAGTTTAAATATAAGAAATTCTGAATATGGCAGGTATATAAAAACACATACCACAGAAAAAGAAATGTTTGATAACTGTATGTATAACGGCTATAACGGAACGATTGAGAGCAAAGCAATAAAAGGCAATGCCGGAGAAGAAAGCATTGAAAACTTACCTGTAAATATGTTATGTTATTCTGATTATTCAATATTTTTAAGTGAACTAAAAAATCAATTTAAAGATGTAATGGAAGCAGGATTTGGCAGACGTGCGATATTTTCTTTTCAAGCTAAACGACAATTAAAAACAATAGATAAAAACAATGATGAAAAGACTTTTGAAACAAACGCATTAACTTTAGGCAATAAGTTATTTGATATTTTCATTCAAGTAAATAATAATTCTTGCTATGTGTTGAGCGATCAAGCAAATAATCTTCACATTGATTATACAAATTATTTGCGCCAAAAAGCATATACCCTCGTGAGTTTACTAGAAAAAGAGCTTTTATCAAGAGAATATAAAGCCCTTAAATTATCTTGTATATATGCTGTTTTAAATCACCCAAAAGAGCATATTATAAACGATACGGATTTGGCACAGGCAATATGTACTATACAAGCATTGAGCAATGATTTAGCAGAGTTTTACAATTATCGCCCTGCTACAAATGATGTTTATAATTCCTATTATTCTATTTTTAAAAATAACATAGGACATAAATATACAAAAGTGGAGTTAATAAACGAGTTTAGACGATTTGGCGCAGGTAGGGAAAAAATCCGTAAAAACTTTGATGAGATTATTGAAATTTTAAAAGAAATAGCAACAGATGACGGGCATATACTAGACTGCAAGCCGATTAACAATAATTCAGGCAATGAATATGTATTATATAAAAAACCTGATGAAATATTAAGCAGCAATGTAAGTAGTTTAGAAAAACTGATAACCCCTGTAAATGCGGTAAATGTAGTAAATCCGTTGTAAATAGTGGGTTTTCAGGCTTACACACTCTGTAAATGCGGTAAATCCCAAAATATAAAAGGAAATAAAAAATGTTAGAAGATAACGACATAGACAAAATAATAAATTATTTAGGACAGCCGGAAAAGAAAATTGGGAATGAATTAATTTGGCAATGCCCTATTTGTCAGGATACACACAGAGATAATTTAAAACTGAATTTACAAAAGAGAGTTCTTAAATGTTTTGCTAATGATAGACATGTAGGAGAGATTTTAAGGGCGGTAAATAAGCAAAGTAATGTAAACTATCATAAAAGCGATTTTACCCCTCTTAAAAAGCCTATTATCATGCCTGCAAGTTTAACAGAAAAGGAACTTGAAGAAAATTTATTGTATATGTGCAATTGTAATGATGAATTGTTGAATAACCCCAAAGCATTAAAACACCTCGAAATAAAAAGAGGTATTACAAAAACAACCGCAGCATTTTGCGGTATAGGAATTGATACAACATTACATCAATGGGTATTGCCTATATTTGAATACGATACAACGAAAGTAATCGGCTTTGAATATAGACCGGCATTATTGCCAAATGCAATAAAAAGTAAACGAACACCCGCAGAAAACGAAAGTAAGAAAAACATACGCAGGAAAAAGGGGAGTTTATCCGGGCTTGCTGCAATTAACTCTAAAATCCCGAGTGTAGAAGTATTAGCGATAGTAGAGGGCTTTTTTGATGGTTATGCTCTATGCCAATACCTACAAGAACAAGGGCAAGACAAATATTATCATATTGTAACGCCAAGCAACGGTATATCATCACTTGAAAAGCAAATAAAAAGTGTTAATTTTAGCGATTATAAACAAGTGTATTTGTATGTCGATACAGACGATAAAAGCAAACCGACAGTAGATAAAATATTGTGTGAATATCCGTTTATAAAGCAAATAAAAACAGAATGCTGCAAGGACTTTAACGAACACTATATGAAGTGTATAAAAGGCGAAAAGGGGCAAATATGCGCATAGAATTTGAAATAAAAGGAAAAGCAAAAGCAAAACAATCAGTTAAGTTTACAAAAAGCGGTATGAAATACACGCCAAGCGATATTAAAGAGTATGCAAACTGGGTTAGATTATGTTTCATTAACAAGTATCCGGCATGGAATGCAAAAGCCTTTGAGAACAAGCCATTACAGGCAATTATAAGCGTGTATATGCCTATTCCAAAGGGTTTTAGTAAAGTTAAGCGTAACAGTTCATTGTCGGGCGATTTAAGACCTATTGTAAAACCTGACTGTGATAATATAGCAAAAAACATTAATGATGCACTAAATGGCATTGCATACCCTGATGATAAACAAATTGTAAGCCTGATGGTAAATAAATTTTATTCAGATGATGAACGTGTAACAGTGGCAATACAAGATATTGGAGGTTAAACAATGGCAAAGCGCAAGATGGCCGAAAACAGTTTAAAAAATTTAAAAAAGGGTAATCTTGCTGATAAAAATCCTAGCGAGCGCAAGGAAATCGCAAGGAAAGGTGCGTTAAAAGCAAACGAGATTAAAGCTCAAAAAGTTGAACGCGAAAATGCTCTTGCGTGGCTCTGGGATAATTACGGAATTGATTTAGCCGCTGATATTATTCAAAATGGTTCAATTAAAGAAAATAAAGAAATTATGTAAGACATTTACAGGCTTGAATAAGACAGAAAATAAATTTATTACGGAGATACTGGCTTTAGTAGGTAATTAAAGTTTTTATCAATGCTTTTTATGGATTGAAAAAATCCATTCTACTACCATAAAACAGGGGTATTTACCCCGCGTTAAAATCGAAAGAAACACCGTGAATTTTGAATGTTTTGTTTATTAACACTTTGAAGAATGATAGACATTAAATTTTTTACCGTTGTTTTTCGTTGTTTTATCAACGACGTTTTTTAAATTTATCGTAGCGTTATCGTTGCGTCCGCTATGATTTTTTATATCATTTATTTAAAAGTAAATTCTAATTTATCCTGCCGTTTTCCTGCCGTACGCTACGATTTATTTTTAACCTCGTTGTAATCTCGTTATAATTTTTAGTAAAACAGTGTTTTTATTTCATGCCGGCACGGTTATATTAAAATATCAATTCTGCGTCGGTGAGAACATGCCTAAAATCGATTTTCATATCAAAAATGACACTTTATATTAATCGAGATATTAAACACGTTAAAACGCGTTCTGGTCTTCTTAGAATGAATGTTTTTGTATTTGTTTGTGGTTGTTAATTCACTTTCCAAGGATTAATCAAATCTCTATATTGATCAGGAAACTGAAAATGCTTTATTTGATTCCATCTAAATCTATAAAAATCATTTTCACCACTTGCAGTTAAAAGATTATGAACACAATAATATTTTTGTGGTGGCGGACATATTATAATCTCTTTTTCAGGAAATAACTCCTTAACTCTACGAACAACTGGAACATAATCATTATCTTCACTTAATAAATAAACTCTGTCAAAGTTGTTAGTCATAGCTTTTTCAAGCATAGTAATTGCAACATTTACATCAGTATGTTTTTCTTCATGTTTTAGAATTTTTTCAGAGGGTTGTTTTTGTTTACAATCTTTACAAGGATAAATATATTTTTCTTTAAATTCTCCAAGAATAATTTCTATACCGGAATATTTTAATGCTTTTATATAAGTCTTATGTCTTGTCTGTGATTCTATCCCTCTGTGTTTAGCTATAGCAGTAAAAAATATAACTTCTAAATCAAAATTATCATGTTTTAAATGACTTTTAATTGCAGATTTTAGTAATGACATATAATCCAACCATTTAACACATATATTATGTCTTTTCTGATATTGTGTTAATTTATGGTAATAATTAAATCCGTCTATTAATACTAATATCTTTTTCTTACTCATGCCATATATTATAGTGAAAATATGTTTAAAACGCAAACGACAGGCATGTAGCCTGTCATTTGAACCATAGAATAAATCTATGGCGAGTATATCTTTTTTAAGTTCATAATTTAACCTAACATCATTATAACCCATTTTTTTTAAATTTCAAGTCCCTTTTTCTTATAGTTTGTCGTAATTTCTTGTATTCTTTAGTAGCTTTTAACGCAAACGACAGGCATGTAGACTATTGCAAAAGAAAAACAGGCTAATTTCTTAACCTGTTTCCCCATCTGAAGGGAGGACTCGAAGTATCCCTCCGTTGCTAATTGTGCTGCGGTGTCGAGATTTACCGCATCAGATGTAATAGCATATAGTTATGAGGACTCCCACACCCCTCTGTCGCCAGTTGGCCCGGTAGGGAGATTTACCGTACTATAGCTAATTTCTTTTAATCCATTCTATGTCGTAACCGAGAAGGTCAGCAATGTGTTGTGCTTCATCGTATGATGTTGAACCTCGTTTAAGTTTTTGAGATAGATTTTGAGGCAATACTCCTAACATTTCTGATAATTTCGCAAGAGTTAAACCATTCTCAGCTAATTTCCCTTTAAGTAAAAATTCAAATTTTATCATAATAAAATCTCCTTATTATGCAATATAACTCATTTTAGTTATATTTTCAATAAATTTAATAAGTTTTGTAACAAAATTAATTATAAAAACACTTGACTTTATAATTAATATAGTTTATAATATAACTATAAACAGTTATTAATTAATCAGTAAGGATTATAAAATGCAAATTTCAAAAACACAAAAAACAGAAACAAACAGATTAGGCTTAAACAGATACAGCTATGATAATGTAACTGAATTTTCATTCACTACTACCAGAAAATTAGATAATGATGCTGTTCTTGAAGTTTTAAAAGAAAACGGCATTAACCTTTACGGTTTTATTTCTTTTACAAAACAAGTTGTAGACTTCAGCATTGAACAAATGGCTGACGTTTTCAAATACACAGCACAAGAAGTAATGTGCTAGGGATTATGGCTATCCGATAACAGTCATACGGTGCTACTCGATAAAGCAACCGCCAAGCGGTGGGCGGGATAGAGAAATTTAAAGCTGACAGGGGTGAAAGAACCCCATTGTATAAAAGAGTAAAATAATGACCAAACAAGTAAACAGAAAATTAAATCTACGTTAACAAAACTGGGGTAATTTCGAGACTTTACCCCTCGGTAGGTATAAATCATCATCTTTTACATTTACCCCGCCTTAAAATTGAAAAAACACCGTGAATTTTGAACATAAAAAGTGAAATAGGAGAACAAAAATGAAAAAAGAATTAACAATGCAAGATACTGAAGATTTTTTGAACGATTTAGTAGACAGTATAAGCGCAATAACGGCTGTGACTGAATTGGCCGAGTGCGAAGCCGTTAATATGCACTCAGAAGATGTTTATATAGAGTTGAGAATTAGAGCTTTTGAGGGTATGTTTAACCTTTTAACCGCACATTTAATAAACTTAAACAGTCAAATCAAAGAATTATTGAATAGAAAGTATGAGGTGTAATTATGGTAGATATTCAAAAAATAAACGGTAAAATAGAAAATAACACTACAAAATTAAATCACTGTATTCAAATTTTACATTATATATGTGAGGAATTAGACTATTATACACCAATTTTAAGAGAAAAAGAAACAGAGCCTTTAGATACTGCCGGAGCAAGAATGTATCTATTAGCAGAATATGTAACAGATGAGTTAAGAAAAATAAGAAAAGAATTTGTTGATATATGCGCAATAATTTAAACAAGAGGGTAAAACCTCTTTTTTCATGCCGGCAGGGTTATTAGAGTTATAAATTTAAAAGCACAAGATTACAATGAGATTAGGGCGAGGTATAAATGTATGATATGAAATTTGTCAAAATTTATTTCTCGTGTACCTTTATTTGTACCTTTGAGGTAAAAATTAACCAAATGCTCGTGGAGGATATGTACGGTACAAACTGCAATATAGAAGTATTAATAAGTTGTATTTTTGAAAAATTAGAAAATCTTGAGCAATATACAATACATGTATTACAAAATAAATTTGTTGAAGATATTATTCGTGATATAAGGCAATTGACAATAATAACAGAACAGGAAAGAGTTAATAATTATAAAAGAATTGATACTCTCTTAACTCAAATTGAAAATAGTTAAAAGCCCTATTAAAGGGCTTTTAGTTATAAAAATATTATTTAAATTACAATTCGCATTTACCGCATTTACAAAACCTGTAAACCCGAAACACCTTATATATCAACGCATTTACAGGATTTACCGCATTTACAGTATAGTTTTTTTCATGCCGGCATGATTACAAATTTAAAGTAATTAACAGCAATGTTTTATACTTGATGTTATTAGGTAAACTTTAGGTAAACTTTTTTATAAAAAATCACTAAAAAATAACAAAAATCACAACATAAAAAATTGTCAAAAGTCTTGCAGTAAAAGAGTTTAGTAAAAATTACAAAAAGTCATAAAAAGCAAATTTCACAACTCATAACCCGAAGGTCGTTGGTTCAAATCCAGCACCCGCAACCATTTCACTGGAAGTATCAAACGCAGATACTTCCAGTTTTTTAGTCTTTTTAGGGTTTTCCAAAGACGTCCAAAACGGATTTATATTAAACGTTACATTGACCGCTTTTGTAAC
>CAOJDT010000058.1 GCA_948433295.1 uncultured bacterium | reverse complement strand
GCAGAAATTTACGAAAAACTCAGAAACAAACCTGAAGCCGTTAAATATTACCAAAAATATTTAACAATCTCAACAGACGGAACGGATGCCGAAAAAATCCGCCAGAAGCTTGCGAAACTCGAAAATACACAAATGCAAGCCGAAGAAGGTTTGATTGATAAAATTATGAAATTCTTTAATAAATAAAACAATGGGCTTGTCTAAGACAAGCCCATTGTTGATTTATATTAAAGTTTAAACGGATAGTCTTCTTTAAATTCCCAGTTATCAAACTCTAAAAGACGGCTGCAATGGTGGTGCCATTTGGCATTCTTACATAAATCCCTAACTTGTATTCTATTTTTTGATATTGAAGCGGAATCACCATAAGTACAAAAAGATTTTTTAGTATTGCCACAATGATTGTATCTATTCTCGTCCGTAAAACATATCAGATACACAAAAATATCCTTACCGCGTTCATTTGGAAGCTTATCACCGTTAACGTCAAATCTGACATCAATACAGCTTCCATTCCATAACTCAATAGTCGAACCGTCAGTTAAATAAATTTTAGGATCTTTACCCGGAATTAAAACTTCATCTCCATCCATAACATCATTTTCAGCATCTTTAATTGATGTATATTTAAAATAAGGTGCAAGATAAGTCAAGAAAAAGTCTTTTGTAATTTTACCGTTCGCTACCAGATCACTATTACCATTTTCATCTTTTTGGGTATCACCATCTCTTGTCCAACCCGTCATATCACCTTGTTCAATTTCAGACATTTTTATTGCCTGCAGCATTGTAGAATAAAATTTCTTTAATCGAGCCGAAGCTTCTTGTTTTTTATAATGCTGAATCAATGTCGGCATAGTCATTGCCGCTACTATTCCGATTATGCCGAGGGTAATTAATACCTCGGCAAGAGTAAATCCTTTCTCAGAGAAGAGACTACGACGCCCCCCCCCCCGTAAATACTGTCATATCAAGCGTTTTCATGCTTTTCCCTTTCTTTTCTACTCTATCATTATAACTCAATTTTCAAAAAATTTCAATATTAAAACAAAAATGATAAGTGAACTTTGTAATACAAATTTGCCATACCAACCTTTATTATAAAAAGAGCCGATTTTGATGTCGGCTCTTTAAATTATTTTACTCTGCTGTTACTTCTTCTTTTAATTTAGCTTTTTTTTTGCAAGCTTTTTCAAAAGCTATTTTGTCATCAACAAGAGTTATTTTTATCGTATCACCCGAAGTATATTTACCTGAAAGAATTTCTTCTGCAAGGTTATCTTCAATCTTACGTTGAATAAGTCTTCTGAGCGGTCTTGCACCGTAAGCCTCAGAGTATCCGTTTTTCGCAAGATGGTCTTTAACTTCATCAGGAACCTCAACAGACAATTCTCTTTCCGAAAGACGTTTGAAGAGGTCTTTTAACATCAAATCAACAATTTCTCTGATTTCTTCCTGTTTAAGATGAGCAAACACGATAGTTTCGTCGATACGGTTCAAGAATTCAGGTCTGAAGGCTTTTTTCATTTCTTCTGAAACTGTATCTTTGAGTTTTTCGTACTTGTCTTTAGATTCATCATCCGAAGTAGAGAAACCGAGTTTTGATGTTGTTGTAATCATGCTTGCACCAACGTTAGAAGTCATGATAATAATAGTGTTTTTAAAGTTGATGTGACGGCCTTTAGAATCAGTCAAACGACCGTCATCAAGGATTTGAAGCATGATATTAAATACATCAGGGTGAGCCTTTTCGATTTCGTCAAAAAGAACAACCGAATAAGGTTTCTTTCTGATAAGTTCGGTTAAATGCCCGCCGTCATCATATCCGACGTATCCCGGAGGTGAACCGATAAGCTTAGCGGTTGAATGTTTTTCCATAAATTCTGACATATCAACTCTTATCATGTTATCTTCGGAACCGAATACGGCTTCAGCAAGAGCTTTTGCAAGTTCGGTTTTACCGACACCGGTAGGACCGCAGAAGATAAAGCTTCCGATAGGTCTGTTTGGTGATTTCAAGCCGACTCTTGCGCGTCTGATTGCTTTTGAAATAGCAACAACCGCATCATTCTGACCGATTACACGGGCATGAAGAGTTTCTTCAAGTTTAAGAAGTCTTTCGCTTTCGCCTTCGGTTAATTTAGTAACAGGAACGCCTGTCATTGTTGCGATAACTTCCGCTACATTTTCGGCAGTAACGGTCGGTTTATTGGCTTCGTGTTCTTCTCTGTATTTTTGAGCCATTTCACGAATTCTGTCTTTCAAATCAGCTTCATCATCACGAAGTTGGGAAGCTTTTTCAAATTCCTGATTTCTTATAGCATCTTCTTTTTCTTTAATAAGTTCGCGCAATTCTTTTTCAAGTTCTTTGCCTTCAGGAGAAAGCGTAGAAACTTTCAATCGAACTTTTGAAGAAGCCTCATCGATAACGTCGATTGCTTTATCAGGGAGGAATCTGTCTGTGATATATTTGCTTGACAATTTAACCGCCGCAACAATAGCTTCATCGGAGATAAGCAATTTGTGGTGGTCTTCGTATTTTGGTTTCAAGCCTTTAATAATTTCGATTGATTCATCAATTGTTGGTTCATCTATAATTACAGACTGAAAACGTCTTTCAAGCGCAGAGTCTTTTTCGACATATTTGCGGTATTCATCGAGTGTAGTAGCACCGATAACCTGAATTTCGCCTCTTGAAAGTGCAGGTTTTAAGATGTTAGCGGCATCAATTGCGCCTTCTGCGGCACCGGCACCGATAAGAGTATGCATTTCGTCAATTACGAGAATAATATTTCCTGCCTGACGAATTTCGTCCATAATTTTTTTCAAACGTTCTTCAAATTCACCACGGTATTTTGTACCTGCAACGAGCAAGCCCATGTCGAGCTGAATAACTTTTTTACCGTCTAAAATATCCGGAACTTCCGCATTAACAATTCTTATAGCAAGCCCTTCTGCAACGGCAGTTTTACCAACACCCGGTTCACCGATTAAGACAGGGTTGTTTTTGGTACGTCTTGCAAGAATTTGTATAACACGTTCAATTTCTTTATCTCTGCCAACTACAGGATCTAATCTCAATTCCTGAGCAGCAAGAGTTAAATCTCTGCCAAATTCGTCAAGACTAGGAGTTTTAGTCTTTCCGCCCGAAGAACTTGAAGAAGACGATGAGCTTGAAGAACCGCCTGCAGTAGTTTGAGGTTTAGATTCTCCGAGCATTTTAACGACGTTACTTCTGATTTTATTCAAATCAACGCCCAAATTTTCAAGTACACGAGCCGCAACACCTTCACCTTCTCTAATCAATCCGAGAAGTAAATGTTCCGTACCGATATAGTTATGACCGAGTTGTCTTGCTTCATCCCATGATAATTCCAGAACGCGTTTCGCACGCGGAGTGAATGGAATTTCAACGGCAACAAAGCCTGAGCCTCTGCCTATTATTTTTTCCACTTCTGCCCTGGCATCTTTCAGCGTAACCCCCATTGATTTAAGGGTTTTTGCCGCAACACCCGTACCTTCACCGATAAGACCCAGCAAAACCTGTTCCGTACCGACGAAATTATGCCCGAGCCTGCGAGCCTCTTCTTGAGCCAGCATTATGACCTTTATGGCCTTTTCCGTAAAACGTTCAAACATTAATTAGCTCCTATTCTCTACTTATTATGATATATATTTTACATAAAAAACAAAAAACTTTCAAGGGGGCAAAGCGAATATATATAGAGCATTGAAAAATTTTTACCAAAATAAGAAAAAAGTAGTTGACAAAAAATTTTGTTTTGGTACTATAGAAACTGTGGGTGGGACAAACAAAGATTACCCTCAAAAATCCAGGCTCCCATCGTCTAGAGGCCTAGGACAACACCCTTTCACGGTGTAGACGGGGATTCGAATTCCCCTGGGAGTACCATTTAAAAAGATAAGCGCCATCTCGGCGCTTTTTTTAATGCAAAATTTCTTAACACAGACTTGAAAGATTATTACAAAAGTAGTATAATATATACGGATTTGTAGTGAGGTTAGTCTATGATTAAAAACTTTCGTTTTGGTAATTTATATTCTGATTTTGCAGGGCAGCAGGCAAAACAGAATCATCAGCAAAAACAGGATTTAATCAATAAAAATTACAACGAAATTTATGCTCACGAAATGGCTCACAAATCCGCAGGAGGAGCCCTCGCAGGCTCAATTGTTATTGAAAAGAACGCTGACGGAATTCCCGTAGGAGGGCATGTTGCTATAAAAATGCCGTCACTTAATCCTGATAATCCGCAAAAAACCATTGATGAAGCAAATATCGTTATCCGTTCCGCTATGGCACCTGGCGACCCGTCGGCACAGGATTTCAAAGTCGCAGCTAAAGCTCGGCAGATTAAAGCTCAAGCTCAGAGCATGCTTAGCGGCAACAAAGGCAAAAACCTTAATTTGATGGCGTAATTAAAGGATTTTTCGTATTATTGTAAAATTTATATCTGAAAATAAGCGGAATTTTATTTTTTTCGTTCGGAACATTAATCTGTGCAAATTGCTCAAGTCCGTGCTTTCTTAAGAAATAACCACTGAATGCGCATATACTTTTATAAGGATAATTTTTGGAATACCTGCTGATTTCTTTTTGATTAATATCAGCGTATTTGCAGTAAACTCCGTCATTCAAAAATATATTGTCAGAATTACGCTCTTCGTAACGGCTTACAACAGTAGATTCCTGAAGGTCCAGTATAGTTAAAATAATATTATATTTACTTATATCAATTTTATCTATATTCTCTGCAAGTCCGAAATCAATGTTATAGCCCTCAAATTGAAGCATTTTAACAAGAAGGAGACTGTCCGCAGTGTTCGGAAAATAAAGAATTCTGTTACGCTTGTCAAAAGATCTTAACTTATCTCTGATTTCGCATGCCGGATTAACTCTCAGATAATTTTTCAATCTGGCTTTTTTCAAAAATCCTGAACATTTAGCGATTTCACGAACCTCAGAAACAGTTGCTCCTGCTTTAAAATATTTAAGGATTCTGTTTGCAGGGCGCGCCCACAAACTTGTTGAAGCAAAAACCATATAAAAAACCGCAAAGAAAACTATAATAAATTTTGCGGGATTATTTTTTTTGAAATAAGAATACACAAGCACAGGTGCCGAAATTACACAGAAAGAAGTTAGGAATCTAATACTGTAAGTCATGTATTGAAGCATATATGACATTGTTAAAATCGTAATAAACAGTATAACCGCAAATCCGAATACAACCCAATCTTTACGATGTTTTGTAAAAAACGGTCGGATTAATGCCATTATCCAACAAGGCAAATATACAAGGAAACCTAAAATTCCAAGCCCCATCAAAGGTTCAATTAAAGTACTGTTTGTCTTGGTGGAATCAGAAGAATAAATTCCGTCTACAGGATTAAAAAATATAGGCGACGAAAGAATTGAATCTCTGATATTCATAACAAAAACACCGAAAGTTTTATTCCATGTAAAACCCGTAAAGTCAAAAAACATAAATATATATTTTACAAAATCCGCAGCAACAGACTTTATTCCGTTGTGGTTTCTGTGTGCACTAAGCAAAGCCTGTGAGCCCGCAATATTTCCGTAATCAATAAGGTTAAGAACATAGTTGTATGCTGCAAACAGGATAAAATTCAACAATCCGAACCCGATAAAAAGCAACAGGGGTTTATAAAAATCTTTCTTTTTATAATATATGCTTATTGCGGTCATCCAAATTCCAACTCCCGGAATAAGAAGTATTGCGGGTGTTTTAGTTCCTATAGCAAGCGCATACGATAGTGCAGCCATAAACATCGGAATCTTTTCTCCGCTCCTCAATGCATTCCAAAACAGATATATACTTGCAAGCACAAGCCCCGAAATAATAATGTCAGTCTCGGTCCCTGACATGTGACCGATAACAGAGGCGAATGATGAAGTCAAAAGAATTACCCATAATTTTTTTCTTAAAGAAAAACCTATATATGAAAGAACTCCAAACAGCGAAGTAATAGACAACACAAAACCAGCAAACGAAAAAATCCCGAACCATAAATCTTTTTTTACAAAAAGCAAAATCCAGGCATAAAGAATTTCCGAATTTATAGGAAACTGTAATGCTCTTGCATCAGCAATAACAAAATGATTTAAGTTATGATTTGAAATCCAGAATAAACTTCTTAAAACATGATATGCCTCGGCGTCACAACTCACAACAGGCATAAAGCTTATAAGACTCAATGCTGTGACGCACATAAATATAAAACAAACAGTAAGAACAAATAAATATCTGTCCTTAAGTAAAGCATTTGTAAAATGCTTTAAAACTTTTCGCAAGTCAAACTTAATAACAGGACGCCCGTTGCGATACCAAATCTCAAAAGACAAGCCGAGCAATATAAAATTAAAGACTAAAACACCTGCTTCCGTAATTGCCGAAAATACGGACAAAATTTCAAAAGTCAAAACAATGTTTGCAAATGCCGCAAGCATAAAATAAATAATATTCTTAATCGAATTTTTTGAATCCAAAGTATTTGCAATAAAAAATGCAAACGCTAATACACATATCAAAGAAATAAAAAATAATCCCATAATCTCTCCCTCAAAAATTTTAACAAAATAATACTTATTATGCAAGAAGGGACTTTACAACAAAAATATTTAAGGTTATAATAAACAAGCAATGATTAAAAGAATTCAATACCGACGTATAGTAAGTAACATAAAAGGGCTTGTTTAGAAAAATAAGACACTTACTTTTTGTCGAGAATAAAAATCATAAACAAGACCTTTTAAAAAAAGGTCTTTCTTTTTTGTAAAAAAAGGTTAAAAATACTGCAAAAAAGAGCAATTATTATTTTCAGGTACGTTAAAAAATAAGTGAAAGGTTAGAAAATGACAGAAAAACTTCGACGAAACTCAATCATAAAGGCGAATGCCCCAATCGTCAAATTAATGAATTTAATCTGGGGCTTGTAGTACACAGATTGAGGGAACCGTGTAATGATTCGTCATTCTGAAGCTTTAGCCGAAGAATCTCCATTCTGAAAACGGTTCTATGGAGAAAAATTAAAAATGATATCATCAGTAACAAGCACAATATATTCACAACTGGGAAGCAATTCATCCCTATTACCCCTTGCAATTAAAGACGTTGCAAACAGCGTCGGCATTACTGCAGGTTCCTACGTTACAGGCAAAAACGTAGAGAGCCAGGACAGATTTATAGACGAATTCGGAACTCAAGCCATCTGGCTCGGAGGAATTCCTTTTTATAAAAAATTAATAGATTTAACCTTATACAAACTTTGCGGAATTGACCCGAAATTTGATGCAAGAAACATCAATTATATTAACAAACTCAAAAACGGTACGGCAGAACAAAAAGCCGAAGCCGAAGCATTCGTTAAGTATTTGAAAGAGAAAACTCCTGACCACTTGAAGAAAAGCGTTGATACAGCACTTGAAAAAGCTGCGAAAACCAAGAATCTTTCACTTGTTAAATTCGGAATTTCAACAGCGTTGGCAATTGCAACGTATATGGGATTAACCAAATACAGACAACATTACAGACTTGAACAAGAGAAGAAAGAACTTAAAGCAAAACAACAAGACAAATTCCAAAAAGCTCAAACAACTTTAGGAAATGTTCCTCCGGCGTTTGAAGGCGTTCATTCAAATAAGAAAAAAGGATTAACGTTTACGGGCGGATTGCAGGATTTCATGTTTAATCCTGTTAAAAACCTTATGCTTTTAGACGGTGCTATCACAGAAGAAAGACTCAGAAGTTCCGAAAGCAAACAGGAATTCATCAACTACACAATTAAAGAAGGCGGCACCTGGGCATTTATGTACTTTGCAGGACCTCTTTTCCAAAAATTCTTTGAAAACAAAGCAATGGAAAAACACGGAATCCCAATAAACTTCGATTCCAGAATTGTTGAAAGCAAACAACTTGAAGAAGCAATTAAACTCGGAACATTAAAGAGCAGCCTCTCGGCTTTCGATAAACTCGGCAAAAATCCTTCAGATTTATCTGTTTACAAATTTGTTCACGAAAACCCTGACAACATAATTGTTCAAATGGCGAAAAAAGCCGACATTGTTGCGGTTACGGATAAAAAATCCGGAACAATTGACACAAGAGCTTTCCTTGACGTAAATGATATTAAAGCGCTGAAAGAAAGACTCGGAAAACTTCTCGAATCTTCTGACGGTAAAGATATCGACGAATTTATGAAGCAGGTTAGAAAATTAAAAAGAGGTTCTATCGCGAAAAACATGGGAATCTGTATTGCAGCACTGGGAATCGGAGTACCTTTAATGATGATAGCTTCAAGATTCATTATTCCAAACAACAGGGAATACAAAGTAAAAGAAGCGGCAGCAAAAGAACTTGCCAGAGAAAACCAAAATACTAAGACTGCATAATTCCCTGAGCCGCGACAAATGCCGTTGACCAGCAGTTTTGGAGATTAAAACCTCCGCAAAACCCGTCAATATCAAGAACTTCACCACAGAAATATACGCCCGAAACTATTTTGGATTCCATAGTTTTCGGGTTTATTTCTTTTAAATCAACCCCGCCCGCAGTAACGACTTCACCGTCTTTTACTGCGCCGAGTGCCGTAATTTCAAAATTCTGCAGATTCATAAGAATTCTATCTCGAGTTTTGCCGTCTATTAGGTGACATTTTTCATCGGGATTCACTCCACAGCGTTTTAAAGCGAATTCCGCAAAAGATTTCGGCACGAAATCAGAAAGTAAATTTTTTATGCTTTTATGCGGATTTTCATTCAAAAGTGATTGCAAATCAACTTCGCCGACAAAATCGAAAGTTAATTTGTAAGGAAAAGCTTCCCGCACCCGAAGTGACGAAATTTTATAAACCGCAGGTCCCGAAACACCTTTATGAGTAAACAAAACATCACAGAGAGAAACTCCGCTTACTGATGAAAAATCTTCTTTAGTTCTTAAACCGACAAGCGCAGGCTTAGGCTCAATAATATTGTGTCCGAGCATTTTTGCAATCTCAAAGCCGCTGTGTCCGCCTACTGCAATAAGAACTTTATCAAAATAATACGAATCCCTATCAGTCACAACCTTAATCTTATTGTCAGTTTTATCAACCCTAAGCGCAGATTCTTTCAGAAATCTTACACCTGATAATGCCTGAAGAAACTTTTCTCTGACATCTTTGGCACTGTTCGATACGGGAAAAATCCTCATATCTTCCTGAGTATAAGTTTCAACACCGATTTTTTCAAAAAACTCCAAAGTATCAGCGGTCGAAAATTTCGAAAAAACAGAATACAAAAATTTTTCACCGCGCGGATAATTCTTAGCAAGTTCACGAAAATCATACTCTGCATGTGCGAGATTACAACGTCCGCCGCCTGTGGGTAAAAGAGTTAAAAGCGGCGACTTCGGCTCAATAACGGTAACATCATAAATATTTTGTAATTGAAAAGCCGCAAAGCATCCTGCAGGTCCGCCACCAATAACGGCAACTCTAGATTTCGATTCTTGTGCCATACAAAAACACCATTTCAGGGTTCTCTAAATCGTTATGCAAATCAGAAATCGTCTTATGCAAAAGCGGATGTTCAAAATCAGGATTCAACTCAAGCATGGGAACAAGAATAAAAGCCCGCAAGTGTAAATATTTATGCGGAATAATCAAATCTTCTTCATTTATAATTTCTTTATTATAAAAAAGAATATCAATATCTATGGTTCTGTCTTCATAATTTCCGTTTTCACGCGGCTTTTTACCAAGCTGAGTTTCAATTCGCTGACACTCAGAGAGCAATTCCTGAGGCGAAAGTGACGTTTTAAGTTCAACAACCGCGTTCACAAACCAGGTTTGAGAATTCATATTCCAAGGTTCGGTTTCATAAAATGCAGAAGTTCTTATAATACTGACGTTTTCGACACCGCCAAGAAGACTTGTCGCCTGTTGAAGATAGCCGATTCTGTCACCTTTATTTGACCCTAAACTTAAATATACTATCGCCATAATCACATTTTATAAATTTTTTCACATAAAGTCAACTGATATTTAAGATTATATAAGAAATCAGACGATTATTAAATATTAGAAACTTATATACAACAGCTTACATCTGATGCCTGCAATACTGTCATGCTGAACTTGTTTCAGCATCTCTATAATAGGAGACCCTGAAACGAGTTCAGGGTGACATTTCTGTTGTTAGACCCTAATATTACCCGAATATTTTATTTTGTGTATAATAAACGTATGGAATTTTATGGAATACTCAGCACGGTTTTATTTTATTTGACACTTCCGCTTCATTATGCGGAAAGAGTGATTCACAAAAAGTCTTTCGGTTGGAAAGAAAAATTCGGAAATTCAACACTTCCCTTCAACGATGATAAAATCATTATGCTTCACGGTGTTTCGGTCGGAGAAGTTATTGCGCTTGAAAACCTTGCAAAAAAAATAAAAGAAACTTTCCCCGAATACAAACTTGTCGTCACTACAGGCACAAAAACAGGGCAAGATATTGCACATAAAAAATACGAAAATATCGCTGATTTTATAACTTATTTTCCGTTTGATATTCCTCACTGCACAGACAAGTTTTTGGATAACATTAAACCTTCTGTCGTATTGATTGCTGAAACAGAACTCTGGCCAACCTTTGCGTATAAATGCAATAAAAGAAATATTCCTGTTGCGGTAATTAACGGCAGAATCTCTGATTCAACCTACAAATCATATAAACTTGCCGCACCGTTTTTTAAAGAAGTGTTTAAAAGCTTCACTGCGGTATATGCCCAAAGTAACGAAGATCGCGACAAATACGTTTCCATTGGAATGTCCGAGGACAAAACCGAAGTCATGGGCAACTTGAAATTCGACGTCCAAAAACGCGACGATTCTATTGATATTGGACAGGACAGATTCAGAATAATTGTTGCAGGAAGCACTCACCAAGGCGAAGATAAAATCGTTCTCGACACCTTCAAAAAATTAAAAGAAGAATTCTCAGACATAAAACTTCTTCTTGCACCGCGACATCCTAACAGAGTGCCTTCAATTACGCCATTACTTGAAAAATCCGGACTTGCTTTTGGTAAACGCTCCGAAAATGACAACTTTAAAGAAAAAGATATTATTATATTAGATACATTGGGTGAACTCGGGAAAATGTATTCCATCGCCAATTTTGCATTCATTGGCGGAAGCTTTAACCACACCGGCGGTCACAACCCGCTTGAAGCCGTTGTTTACAACAAACCTGCAATTTCAGGTCCCGATGTACATAACTTTAAAGACATCTATTCGATTCTCGGTAAAACCGATGCAGGCAAAGTTGTAAAAACCCCTAATGAATTTTATAACACTGCAAAAAAATTACTTGCCGATAAAGTTTTTTATGAAAAAGCATGCAGCGATTGCGAAATTGTTTTCTCCGAACAACAAGGCGCACTCAATTTTGTCATAAACAAATTACAAAATATCCTCCATTAAAAGGTTGAAATAAGCACCATTTCCAAAGATTATTAAGAAATGTAACGAAGTAGAGTCAAAAGATTAAAGATTTTTACTCAACGTGCCGTTACATATTACAAGGAAATAAATTTGGAAAGGACAACCGTCATGGGTAT
>CAOJDT010000057.1 GCA_948433295.1 uncultured bacterium | reverse complement strand
GCACATCACCCTGACACTAAAATGCAGGGAGGCACGAGTAATGGTAGAGGGAAGATGAAAATTGCATTCACTCTTGCCGAAGTCTTAATAACCCTCGGCATAATCGGAATTGTTGCGGCAATGACAATGCCGACGCTGATGGCTAATCACCGTAAAAAAGAAACCGTTACTAAATTAAAGAAATTTTATTCCGTTGTAAATCAGGCAATAGGAATGTCTGTAGCAGAATACGGCGAGGCTTCAGGCTGGGCAGCAGATTGCGGAACCTTTGCAAATACAACCTGTACTACTGATGAAGCTGTTGAATGGTTTAATAAATATATTGGCAAACACTTAGAGATAATTAAGATTGAAAAATCTGATGAAAATCGTTGTTTTTATGTGTATTTGAAAGATGGCAGTGTTTGGAGAATTGCCAACTATATATATGATATGGGATTTTTTACAGATAAAAAAGCTATAACAAATCCTAAATCAGGTGTAAATAGTTTTGGATTCCGCTTTAATCCGGTAATCCCTACAGGACAAACCATAGAACAAAATCGTTACACTCTAAAACCAACAATTGAACCTTATGCACATACTTGGAACGGAACAAGAGATGAGCTATTGAATAAACCAACTTACGGCTGCAAGTTTCCGGGAGGAAGCTATTGCGCTAAGTTAATCCAGTATGACGGCTGGCAGATTAAAGACGATTATCCTGTTAAGTTTTAGTTCACGATTTTTGTTCAGCACCAAAAGTTACGGCTGTTGAAATTAATTCTTGCGCGTGGTACGATTATTCGTGCGAAATATAAAAGAAATCGAGGATTTAAAATGAACGAAGTCAGAGTCAGAATAGCTCCGTCTCCAAGCGGTAACCTCCATATTGGAACGGCTAGAACAGCTTTATTTAACTATCTCTTTGCCAAGAAAAGAAACGGCAAATTTATTTTAAGAATTGAAGATACAGACGCAGAACGCACAAGTCAGGCTTATATTGATAATATTTTCGACAGCTTGAAAGCGCTCGGACTTAACTGGGATGAAGGTCCCGATGTTGGAGGACCTTACGGACCTTATACTCAATCAGAAAGATTCGACATCTACCCTAAATACGTTCAGGAACTTTTGGACAAAGGGTTTGCATACGAATGTTTCTGCACGCCGGAAGAACTTGAAGCGGAAAAAGAAGAAGCTACTAAAAATAAAAAAGCTTATGTTTATTCTAAAAAATGTGAAAATTTAACTGAACAGGAAAAAGCTAAACTTTACGCAGAAGGAAGAAGACCTGCTATCAGATTTAATATCGCTAAAGCGCAAAAAGCTTTTCACGAAACTTCAATGCTGAAATTCATTGACCTTGTAAAAGGCGAATTACACATGGATACAGACCTCCTTGGAGATTTCGTAATCCTGAAATCAAACGGTACTCCAACATACAACTTTGCGGTTGTTATTGATGACATGCTTATGAAAATTAATCACGTTATCCGCGGAGAAGACCATATTTCAAATACTTTTAAACAAATCTTGATATTTGAAGCACTCGGTGCAGAAGTTCCAAGATTCGGTCACTTAGGCATGATTCTTGCCCCTGACAGAAGCAAACTTTCGAAACGTCACGGTGCTACTGCGGTTTCAGAATTCGTTGAAAAAGGATACCTTACAGATGCATTGATTAACTTTGTTGCGCTTCTCGGCTGGTCTCCTTCTGACGGACAGGAAATTAAAACTGTTGACGAAATCGCTCAGGATTTCAGAATCAACGAAATTTCTTCCTCAAATTCAATCTTTGAATACGACAAATTGAACTGGATGAACAGCCATTATATCAAAATGCTTCCGATTGAAGACCTTAAAGAAAGACTCAAGCCGTATTTGACACAATATGACTTAACAGAGCTTTCGGATGACGCATACACCAGAATGGTTGAAGTTACACGCGAACCGTTAACAATACTTTCGGATATCACAGATGCGGTTCCTTATTTCTTCGGAGATAAAGTTGAAATTGAACCTGAAGTTCAAACTGAAGTTCTGGATACAGAAGTTTCTCAAAACGTATTGAAAGAATTTGCTTCTCAAGCTAAGGATTGGGAATGGAACGAAGAAAACCTTCATGAAAAACTTGAAGTCTTCCGCGGATTCTTCAAAGAACAGGGTATCAAACCTAAAGTTACTATGTGGGCAATCAGAGCCGCAGTTACCGGCAGAACACGCGGTGCGGATATGACCGCTATTCTCGCAATTTTAGGTAAAGAAAAAGTCCTTAAACGCGTTAAAGACGCCATTAAATAAAACAGTTTGATAACAAACTCAGATACCGTCCGGCTTTTCGCAGGACGGTATTTTTTATTGTAACAAAATATTAACACTACACGAATTTTGCTAAAGATTTTTCACACATCTGTCGTAAACCCTCATACAACGTATCAGTTTACGAAAAGGAGTGCAACTATGACAGCACCAACATTCACGGAAAGAGATTTTCATTTCTTGAAAAACGTAACAGTAGAAGAACTTACCAATGAAAAATATTTAACAACAATGGTAGAGTTTATTACAAAACTGGATTCAAAAATCAGCAATGGCAGAATCCTCGTAACAGACAGAAACAAACCGGAAAATACTCAGATTTATACCTATTCAAAATTTGTAGAAATCTATGACGAACACGGTGTAGACGGATTTTTAATCCACAGATAGGGAGAATTTTTAAAGGAGAACAATATGGATATACAATTTATCTCAACCTCAGATTATGCAGAATCAGAAATCGAAATTATGGCAAACGCAATCGAAGAAAACAACAGTAAAAATGAATTAATTGAAATTTGTGATGTAAACGGAAACTCACAGGTGATAACGTACAACAAATTTTTGGAAATCTTCGACGATTACGGATTGGAAGGTTTTGCACTTCTATAAAATTTTGTGATAAAATTCTGTTATGGAATTTAAGCACTATACAGTTATGAAAAATGAGGCCGTCGATGCTCTGGAATGCAAAGACGGACTTATTTATGTGGATTGTACTCTCGGAGGCGGCGGGCACAGCGAATTAATCTTAAAAAGAATTTCGCCGAACGGCAGACTTATTTCTTTTGACGTTGATGAAGACGCAATAAGCGCCGCTTCCGAAAGATTAAAAGATTACAAAAATTTAACAATTGTAAAAAATTCTTACACAAATATTAAAAAAGTGTTACATGATCTCGGAATTGAAAAAATTACGGGCGGCGTGCTTTTTGACCTTGGAGCGTCTTATCACCAGTTCAATAAAGCCGAAAGAGGATTTTCTTTTTCAAAACCTGCACCGCTCGATATGAGATTCAATCAAGACGCGGATTTTTCGGCGTATGATGTTGTAAACACTTACAGTGAAGATGATTTGGTGCGGATTTTCTCGGAATACGGAGAAGAAAGATTCTCCAAAAGAATTGCAAAAGCAATCGTAGAACAGAGAAAGACGAAAAAACTTGAAACAACAACCGAACTTGCTGATTTGATTACAAACTGTACCCCAAAAGTAAAATCGTCTATTCATCCCGCAACCAGAGTTTTTCAGGCAATAAGAATCGAAGTAAATCATGAGTTACAAAATGTTAAAAATACATTGAATGATGTGTTGGATTTACTCGACATTGGTGCTATAATAAGTGTAATAAGTTTTCACTCACTGGAAGACAGAATAGTGAAACACTTGTTCAAGTACCACTCACAACGGTGTCATTGCGAAAAAAATCAAATGATTTGTACATGCCCGCCGCCAAGATTGGAACTTGTTAACAAAAAACCGCTTATGGCGACAGAAGAGGAGATTTCTGAAAATCCGCCGTCACGAAGCGCTAAGTTGAGAGTCGCAAGATGTATTAACTTATAGTTCGGGAAGTTTAAAAAATCATTGGGGATAAAGTTGAATACAGCACATTCAAGAGTAAGAAGAGAATTTGATTATTCTTATACACAGCAGGGTTATACGCAAAACCCTATACAGCAAGCACCTGTTATTTCAGGTTATTTCCACAAGGAGATTAGTTTAAAAGAAATGGCAATAAGAAAAGTAAACAGAACTTTATGCGGAATTTTAGGCGTATTTATTTTGGTCGCTTTCGTAAGCTATTATTTTGAAATGTGTAACGAAATCACTCTGAATACATTAAGCCGTCAGGTCTCTACTCTTAACGATGAAAATGCAGAGTTGCAAAACCATCTCGACAGATTAAAATCATTTAATAACGTAGACTACAGAATGACCCAGAATAATCTGCTTCAAAAAGCTGCAAAAGTTATTGAAGTACCTGCTGTAAGCGCTACGGTTATTGTAGAACCTCCTAAAGAGGCTAAGCGCTCTGTTAACTGGGCTATAGGATATTAAAGACTTTACCCTTGTTTAGAAATTACCAAGGGTAATCATCTTTGATTTGCCATCCGTCATACTGAATCAAACGAGCACAATATGCGTTTGCAACAAATTTACCACAACCGTATCTCGGATGAGAAAGTAAATGTTCTCTTGTTCCATCCCACAAAAACGAATAAGGCTCAACAAATGATTTATTACCTACTGAACCGGATTTATTAAACATAAAAGAAAAATAATATCTGGTACTACTTTTCCCAACCTGAGAAGCGTAAACATAATAGGCTATATCAGTCCCATTAACATCCGTTCTCATTGTCATAGCTGATCCATCGGCAAATTTTATTAAAAGGAAATTATTAACCTCACCATTCGGATTACCATCATTGTCTAATGAATCTTGAGAATAAGATTCCACTGATGTAGTTTTTAAATACTTTGCAAAATACTTATTGTAAAACTTCATACGTGCATCTTCATCACCATCAATTGGATATTCCCACTCCTGATAACTTCCGTTTTCGGCTTCTGACATCTTTACAGCCTGATTAATTGTTGTATAGAATTTTTTCAACCTTGTCACAGTGACTTTTTTCTGGTGATTCTGAATAAGCGTCGGCAAAGTCATCGCCGCTACTATTCCAATTATGCCTTGGGTTATTAAAACCTCGGCCTGGGTGAAAGCTAAGCTATAATAGAGTCTGCCCCCCCCCCCCGTTTTTCAAGTATAGTCTGCATTTTCACCGTTTTACCTCCATTCTTTTCTTTCTTCTTTACTCGTGCGTACTTGCATTTTAGTGTCAGGGTGATGTGCCTCAGACTCTATTATAAACTATTTTTTATATTTTTGCAATATAAAACCCGTTCCGAATAATCGGAACGGGTTTTGGTTTATTTTACAGGTTTTTATTATTTACCGCAAGCACAACCGACTTTTCCGCATCCGCAAGAACAGCCGAGAGCTTCTTTTGCTTCTTCCATTCTTACTTTGATACGTCCGTCTACTGCGATACCTTCGCCTGTTGCTTCCGAAATAAGAAGCGGGTTGATATCGAGTTCGTCAATAAATTTGAAATCAGAAACAAGTTGAGACAATCTCAAGAGAGTTTCTTGAATTTGTTCCATTTGAGCAGGTTTTGTACCTCTTGCACCTTCTAACAATTTGTATGCTTTAACTGATTTAATCATTTCAGCAGCATCAACATCAGTCAAAGGAGCGATTCTGAAAGTTACGTCTTTCATAACTTCTACGAATACGCCGCCCAAACCGAACATCATCATAGGACCGTATTGAGGGTCTGTTGCTATACCGCAAACCATTTCACGTGAGCCTTTAACCATTTCTTGGATGATTACGACTTCAAGTCCTTCAAGCAAACCTTTTGCTTCCAATCTTTCGAGCAAGCCTTTGTATTCTCTTCTCAATTGTTCTTCTGATTTGATGTTAACAACAACACCGCCTACATCGGTTTTGTGTGAAGTTGTTTTTGAAGTCATTTTCATAACTACAGGATATCCGATTGAGTTACCCAAAGTTACAACTTCTTCTTCGTTTGTAGCCAAACCGTATTTGCAAGCACGGATTCCGTAAGCTTGTAAAACATCGATTGATTCGAGTGTTGTAAGCTGAGCTCTGCCTTCTGCCAACGAACCTTTGATGATTGATTCAACTTTAGCTCTGTCAACATCGTAGCAAGGAATTTTACCTTCCGGTCTTTCCATCCATTTTCTTTGTTGGTTGAGTCTGTTGAATCCGTCAGCAGCTTCTTCTGCGTACATAAAGAACGGCATATTAACGTTCATATCAGAAAGCGCAGTGAAGAATTCACTCTTAGTCATGAATACACCTATAACAGGTTTTTCAGGATGTTGAGCTTTAATTTCCATAACAGCTTTAGCAACATCAATATCTTTCAAGCCGAGGAACGGAAGATAGATAACCATAATCATATCAACGTTTTCGTCAGCAATAACTGTTTCAAGAGTTTGTTTGTAGTGTTCGATAGGAGCAGAAGCAATCATATCGATAGGGTTTTTAACAGAAGCCGCTGATGGCAAGAAACTTCTCAATTTGTCTTTTGTAGCGTCTGTAATTTTAGCCATTTGCATACCGTATTCGCAAACAGCATCGGTAGCCATAATACCGGGACCGCCTGAGTTAGTAATGATTGCAACTCTGTCACCTTTTGGAACAGGGCAGTTAGCAAAAACTTTTGCAGTTGAGAAGAGGTTTTTCAAAGAATATTCTCTGATAACGCCTGATTGATTCAACAAAGCATTAGCGGCTTTATCCGCACCTGCCAATGAACCTGTGTGAGAAGATGCTGCGCTTGCACCTGCTGCAGAACGTCCTGCTTTCAATGCAAGGATAGGTTTCTTTTTAGAGATTCTTGAAGCTAATTTACGGAAGTTAGCAGGGTTTTGAATAGATTCCATATAAAGAAGAATTTGTTCGACATCTTCTTCATTTTCCCAGTATTCCATAGCAGTTTCAGCGTTAACATCAGCCTGGTTACCGATTGAAATAAATTGTGCAAAACCAAGGTTAAGGTCTTTCAAGATATTTAAAATACCGCCGCCCAATGCGCCTGATTGAGAAACAAAACCGATGTTTCCGCGTTCAGGAAGTGATTCTGCAAAACATCCGTCCATTCTGATGTCAGGGTGAGTGTTAACAACGCCCAGGCAGTTAGGACCAACGCATCTCATACCGTATTCACGAACTTTAGCCAATAATGCTTTTTCAGCTTCAGCGCCTTCTGCACCGGTTTCTTTAAAGCCTGCTGTAATAATACATAAGCCTTTGATACCTTTAGCATGGCACTGGTCAATTGTATCAAGTACGAATTTAGCGTTTACAACGATAATAGCAAGGTCAACTTCGCCCGGAATTTCGCCTACTGAAGTATACGCTTGCAAACCTTCGATAATTCCGCCTTTAGGGTTTACAGGATAAATTTTACCGTTAAATTTGTATTCTTGTAATCTTTTCATGATATCGGAACCGATTGTGTGTTCTTTTGTAGAAGCACCAACAACGGCAATAGATTTAGGTTTCATGATTTTGTCTAAATTTGCGTTCATGTTTCTTCCTTTCTTTTATTTAATTATAATTAATTATGAATATCCGTTTTGTATCCACTCGCGCACTCTGAATTTAGCACCGAGGTTTTTTGCGATATTTTCACAGGTTTCAAGGTCAAGGTTTCGGCCTTTATAACCTTCAACAACGCTTGCAATGACTGGAATATTTTCATCAGAACATGCTTTTATAAATTTTTTCACTTCCTCGTAAGCTTCATCAAACTTAGGCTGAGAAAGTTCGTCATATTCATCTTTTGTAGACCCGTTGAGGCTGACAGAAAATTCATAAATCAAGCCTTTTAATTCAGGCACCAGATTTCTTTTATATACAAAATTTGCATGCCCGTTGGTGTTCACACGAATTTTGGTATCAGGGTATTTGTCTTTAATATAACGTGCAACTTCTTTAAGAACCTCAAATTTCAACATAGGTTCGCCGTAGCCGCAGAAAATGACCTCTTTTTTGTCATTCTGAGCGGAGTGAAGAATCGCTTCAAACTGAGCAATAACATCAGCTGCAGTCGAATTTTCATCATCGAGCCACAACTGTTGTCCGCAAACATCGTCTTTGTCTTTTCTAAGGCAGAAGATACAATCATTTGTGCATCTGTTAGTTAAATTAACGTAAATTTTTCCATCCAATAAATAAACTAAAACGTTTGACATGTCTAGCCTTTCCTTTAAAATTATCGCACGCACAAAACTTTTTGACAAGTAAATATTAAACTTGAAAAATGTAAAAAAATCATTTATAATAAAAAAAGAATGGAGGTTGAAACAATGATAATAGCTTTAAAACAAGTCAGGGGGGGGGGGCTCGGCTGAGCCGAATCACTGCTCTGGAGAGATTTTTAACAAACCACTTTACACAAGAATTACAAAACACACGAATTTTTTAAAGGCGTTTTTGTCGACTAATGTCTTTTTGAAATTGAAAAACGCAAACGAAAATGAAACTGAGATTCTGAACAGTAACAATGTCCGTAAAACGGAACAGTCTACGTTTCAGAATGACAGTATAGGGAACGGCATTGCGGGCTTGACCCGCAATCGCGTGCCTGAGCGCGAACGAGCTGAGGCTGAAGGTTTGATACGGCGACGCGAAGGCGGCGGCGTAGGAAAACCGAAATGCCGTTACATGCGAGTGAGTAAGACGGCACATCACCCTGACACTAAAATGCAGGGAAGCACGAGTAAGGGTAGAGGGAAGAGGAAAATCGCTTTTACTTTAGCCGAAGTCTTAATCACCCTCGGTATAATCGGAATAGTAGCTGCAATGACTATGCCGACGCTGATTCAAAAACATCAGAAAAAAGTTACGGTAACGCGTTTGAAACACTTTAGCAGTATGATGCAACTGGGAGCAAGCATGCGTTCTAAAGATATTCTTTTAGGTGATTTTAAAGAACTCAAGACAGATGAGGTTAACAAATACAGCCCTGAAGATATGGAAAAATTCTTTAATATATACTGGAAACCTTACATTAAAATTACAGAATCAAAAAAATTAACAAAAGGATTGGCTGTAAAATTGACCAATGGTTCAGGAGTGTATTTTCAGAGAACTTATGTTTGTCCTGAGCCTGCCGGTGTCACATGTAACAGCTATATATATTTCTGTCCGCAATATAAATATTGTGAGATTCTGGATGAAGACATGTCTTATAAAAATATCAAAAGACACAATGTGTTTTCATTTTGGAATGGAGGAACTGTTCCCAGAGAATATAAACAAAATAATTATTCACGTGAAGAAGTGCTTGAAAAATGTAAAACAAATCAGTATTACTGCTCTTCTTTAATCGAACTTGACGGTTGGGAAATTAAAGACGATTATCCGTGGTAGTTAAAATTACGCGGATTTTTTCTCGTTAGAGTAGTCGGCAACTCCCGGAAATTCATTTGAGCCTGTTGCTTTTCTTGTAATCCAGTATTGAATTTTCGGGATAAATGTCGACAAGAATGCTGCCGATACAGCAAATCCAAGTCCCCAGTTAAGTGCATTTTTTGCATAATTTTCACGGCAAACTTTATTTAACAGGTCTTTTGTTATTTCTCCGCCTTTAGCTTTTTTCAGAACGGTTTCTACATAATTTGCCAGTTCTTTTTGTTTTTTCGCAAAAGTGTCTTTTGAAACAAATGAAAATTCTTTGTCAAACGCAGGCTCGGATATTTTACCCGTAAAGAGGTTTTGATCGGAGGTAGAACATCTGAATACGTTTTTAAGGAATTCAGGCATATTAATCGCGCCATCCGTAAAGACATCAAGAATTTGTTTTTCGGATATCATTAAGTTACCTGCCAGTTTAGGCTGTAACTCCGACATACCTTTAGCAAGTTTTTCGATTTTTACAATATCGGCTTCAGGGTAATGTTTTTTCAAATCAGGAAGCTGTTCGATAAATTCTGACAGTTTCATTACACCGTCTTTTTCTCGAAGAATTTTTGCCATTGAAGGTGTTAAAAATGCTTTATTATCAGGGTTACCGAGAACAGCAGTCCTGAATGCGTCATTTTTCATCGAACCGCCGTTTGCTTTCAATACTTCCTGCAAGTGGTCGGAAACCTGTTTTGCCGCTACCGGGTCAAGACGTTTTGTATTTTTATCCTGAATGTAGTTCATTGCTGCTGCAATTACAGGCATATTAAACATGTAAAAATAGCTTGATGAAATATCTCGGAAAAGAACTTCTGTACGCTCATGCGCATTTCTTGCACAAGCTCCGCGACCTATCCAAACTCCGGCATCTGTAGATAACAATCCGTATTTTGGATTATTTTCAAAATTATGAGCCAGTGTCAAAAGGGTTTGAGGATTCATTCCGAATGAAACATCTTTTCTGTCGGAATTTTTATGATTCAAAAATTCATCCATGGATTGACGCTTTGTCTCAAATTTACTTACAGGTACAGGTTCATTTTTAGAAGGGGGCTGAGTTTCTGTCGAATTTTTCTTCATTATGTATTTTGTTATACCCTGATTTACTTTCGGTAAGACAAGACCGACGAGACAGTTCGCAAGAACAATACTTGTCATAACTTTACCGAACTTATAGCCTGCAATAATTTTTTCGGCTTTTTCAGGTTTAAATTTCAACTCATTTGCGAATTTTTTCATGTAATTCTGTACAGGATTACGCAGCGAATCTTTTCCCGTATCAAAGCTTGTTTCAGGCAGTTTGTAAATCTTTTCGCCGACAGCTTTGTCAATTAATTTGTTAAACAACGGAACTCCGCTGAACCAGAATGCAGCACCTACAATTTCTTCGGTAAAACGTTCTCTTGCTTCGGTAAAACCGCCGCGTTTATACGCATTATATGTTCTTCCGCCTTCAACAAATGCTTCAAGAAGCATTACGGGCGCAATAGAGCGGCTTGCAAAGCCTTTTACAAACTTACGTCCGTAGCTAAAATCTTTTAATGTCTGGTTTGGAGTTACATTAATTTCCATACACTTACTTAATAATCCTCAAAATTTTTTTTTGCCTTGAAATTTTATCTTCTTAACTTTTTGTTACACAAGTATAGTTTTGTACACTTTTTAAGAATTGTTAAATTTTACAGACAAAATAACAATGTTTTTTATTTACGTTTTTTGGTACAATTGAATCAAAGGATGATAAATATGCCAATTAATCATATTTCAAGTGTTAATATAAATCAGACGTCGTTTACGCACAATCCGCATAAGAACAAGGATTCTCAGAGCTCCAAACTCAAATGGGGAGTAACTGCGGCATCTGCACTTGGAGTTGGCACTGCGTATGCATTAATTGCGAAAAAACAAGGTTTCTCACTTAACCCGAAAAGAATTTGGAATACTCCCGTAAAAGATTGGGCTGTAATAAAAACTTTTGATAAAAATCATCCTGACAGAAAATTGATTAAACTTGAAGAACCGCAAATTTTAGCGCTTGCCGGAGGTTCTGTTGCGGGAGGATTTACTGCGGGCGCACTTTTAGACGATAAAAAACATTTAAAAGCCAAAGGCAAAGAAGCTCTTAATCAAATGTTGGGCAATGTATTTATTCCCGTAATGTTTGTTGGAGGAGTTTCAAGATTTTATGACAAATTCAAAAAACAAATTTTAAGCCATGTTCCTCAAATAAAGAGTGAAGCAAAAACTGCCAAATTTTTAAATAAAGTTGCAAAAAATATTCCGTCAATCGCATTGACCGCAGTCGGACTCGGTGCTGGAATTATTACGGGCAACAAGGTTTCAAAT
>CAOJDT010000056.1 GCA_948433295.1 uncultured bacterium | reverse complement strand
ATGCGAGTGAGTAAGACGGCACATCACCCTGACACTAAAATGCAGGGAGGCACGAATAAGAGTAGAGGAAAGAGAAAAATAGCCTTTACTTTAGCCGAAGTCTTAATCACCCTCGGCATAATCGGAATAGTCGCTGCAATGACGTTGCCGACACTGATTCAGAATCATAGAAAAAAAGAAGTTGTAACCAAATTGCAAAAAGTTTATTCGGTTATGAATCAGGCTATTAATCTTTCAAAGGTCGAATACGGAGATTTTTCTGACTGGGCGGATTTTGAAAAAAAATGTGGAACATCTGATTCCAAAACTTGTACGCCTGAACAGTCTAAAGAAATTTTTATTAAATATATAGGTAAACATATTCAATATACTAAGATTGAAGTAAAAGAAGATGTTTTTGATGTTTATTTTAAAGACGGAAGTATTTTGCGTATATCTGCGTATATTAGGGATATGAACTTTTATATTAATAAAAAAGCTATAGATAATCCAAAAAACGGTATAAATTTTTTCAATTTTCGATTTACACCAACAATGGAATCAATTTCAAATAAATTTCATTATAACAAAGGTTTTGAACCGTATTCCTGGCGTTGGGACGGCACCAGAGAAGGATTGTTTCAAGAAGATGGAAACTATGGCTGCAGTCAAACTATTAAAGCTTACTGCGCCAAACTTATTCAATTTGACGGCTGGCAGATAAAAGATGATTATCCGTGTAAGTTTTAGTACCAAAAAGCCGCCCTTTCGAGCGGCTTTTTTAAAAATCTATATATTTCTTATTCTGAAACTGATGGTTTTACAAAACAATCTTTGCAATAGACTTCTTTTCCCGGAATCGGTTTGAACGGAACCTGAGTTGGCGCTCCGCATTTTGAGCAGACAGCGTCATACATTTTTCTTTGTCTTCTGTTGTTTTGTCTGCGTTGTTTTCTGCATTCCGGACATCTTTTAGGTTTGTTTACGAGACCTTTTTCAGCATAAAACTCTTGTTCACCCACTGTGAAGACGAATTCGCTTCCGCAATCTTCACAAATCAGTTTTTCATCTTGGTACATTTGTGTTCTCCTGGTTTAGTAATATTCGAAGGCTAATATCCTCCATTAGCCTATTATACACTATATATCAAAATTATGCAAGTAGGCACCTCCGAAAGTGCTATATAATCGTTGAAAGCGACGGTGCGATAGAGATAAAGTGGCGTACGAGGTCTCTATCCCAGAATTTTCCTGCGCCGTCTTGAAGGATTTCGCAGGCTTTTTCAATTCCGAGACCTTTTCTGTAAGGTCGGTCGCTGATAAGTGCGTGATAAGTATCTGCAACGGCTACGATTCTTGCAGCGAGCGGAATATCTTCGCCTTTAAGCTTTTCGGGATAACCCGAGCCGTCTATGTGTTCGTGGTGGTATTTTACGATAGGAATCAAATCACGCAGGGCTTCATTTGGCATAAGAACTTTTTCTGCGCCGATTACAGGGTGTTGTTTCATAATTTCCCATTCGTCATCTTCGAGTTTGCCGGGTTTTTTCAGTACATTTTCAGGAATACCGATTTTGCCCACATCGTGAAGAAGTGCGCCCAGCGTTATTCTTTGAACCTCGTCCTCAGGAAGATTAATCGCACGCGCGAGCGCTTCCGAGTAACGTGAAACCGAGGTTGAGTGACCTTTTGTGTAAGGGTCTTTTGCGTCGATTGCGCCTGCAAGTGAATTCGCAAGTTCCATCAAGTGATTTTGTGAAACTATTTTTTCATTATTAAACTTGTGAACGAGTTCGTCTTCGAAGTTTATACCTAACTGCGAGTGGCGTTTTGCGATGACTTCCGCAAAAGAATTCAGCGCCGCATCGTCCCAGAAATCAAAATCCGAAGAGCTGATAATAGCCGACATTCCCTCTTTGTAACCTTTTGCCTGAGAAACGTACATAGCTTGTTCTGTTAGGATAAGTAATTTTTCCTGATTTTTTGAACAAACAGGATATGTGGAAATCCCGACAGAAACCTTTATCGGTCCGACGTCATCCACAAAACAGCACGAAAGCGTGTAGGTTATGTATTCTGCAAGATATTTTGCGTCCGCAGTGTTGGTATTAGGCAGGATTATTGCGATTTCATCTCCGCCGTAGCGGCCTGCTTTATCATTCGAACGCATATTCTGCTTAACCTTTTCGGCAAGAAGTTTGATAACCTCATCGCCCTTGGCGTGGCCGAGTTCTCTGTTAATTTTCGAAATATTATTGATATCGAACATTATGATTGAAAGTTCGGTTTCGGTTTTTTCGGCGATTTGGAGTTCGCGAGCAAGAACCTCCTGGAAGCCTCTGTGGTTGTAAAGTGAGGTCAGGGTGTCGGTGTTGGCGAATTTATTGGTTCTTTCCAGCAAATCTACGTTATGAACGAACATTGCAATATAATTCGACATGAAAGATAACATACCTGTATTGCAGTCACGACTGTCTTTTCCGAGAATCATTACTCCGACGCTGTTGTCGATAGAAACGAGCGGGAGGATTATTGTCGGAGAATCCTGCATATACGGAATATTCAGAAATTTGTTGTTATCAAGAGTTACGGCTGACGAATTTTTGAAACTTTTCACAACGGGATTTTCTTCGTCAGAAAGAAAGATTTTTGACGAATACGTACTTCCCATCTTATTTGTAAGTTTCAGGTTAATACATTTTGATTTGTCATGGAAAAGTCCGAACGCTGTGAAATTACAGTTCAATTTTTCCGTGAAAATTGTATGTACAACATTGAACAGTTCGTGCAGAGTCTTTTTGCCTTGAAGCGACATGTTCAACGAAACCAAAACATCAGTGTAATCAACGGGTTTGTGAACATTTGAGAGCGAATTGTTCAAATATCCCGCATAAAGTTTGTTGTTACTTTTGCTTAAATTGAAATTGTTAAGGCGGGCAACAATTCCCGTATCCGCTGTAACGGGAGGAGTTATAACAGGCTCTTTCTTAGTTGTTTTCTTTCGTACGGGCTTTTTTGTTTCGGCTGGCATTTTTGCAGGCGCAATAGGGTTGGAAGCCCTGTCGGAAACATGGCTTGTCAGACTTTTTTCAGATATTTGTTTATTTTCTGTATTTAAATTTTTTTCCAAAATTTCGCCTGCCTGTAACCTTTCAAAACCGCTAAAGAATAATAATTGTTAAATCTGCATGCAAATTTAACATTCCTTAAACTATTCTACTAACACACGTATCAAAACGCAATACGTCATATAGATGGCTAACCCGCTGCAAACCCTTTCTACAAATTACTACATTAGTAGTATAACGTATTTTGCATAATTTTTAAACCCTTTTGTTAAATATGTTTACATAAGAATGTGAAGCGGTTTTGGTAATATTGTTAAGAAATGTTAATTTATCATGCGTAAATCATGCAATTTTTTGAAACAGAAATTTTTTATAAAGGCATAGGGGATATTTAAACAAAAGAAGTTTTCTTTAACGAGAAAATGAAAGGGGATTCAAGATGAGTGACAACTTACAAGTTGGTGCTGTAACTACTTATGATGCAGCAAACAAAGGAAGCAAAAACCAATTTAAAAGATTACAGGATGCTCAATATGATAACGAGCTCGGCCGTATGTTAACAGGCAACAAAGACGCTCAAAAAGCAAGACAAAACGAACTTGCAGGCAGATATAGCAGTTTCAGCAGAATCGTTGGGATTTATGATTTTAATAACGACGGTGTTATTGATAAAGAAGAAAGAAGACAAATTTCTGCAAAAGATGCTAAAAAAGCCGCTGAAAATCAAGTTAAAAACGAATTGGCTTACGAAAAAGTCCGCAATACAGTAGTTTACTGGGACAAAGCAGATTACGAACTTAACAAAAAAGCTGACAAAGCCGCAGGTAAAAATCCACAATACATCAAAGATAAAAATGTAAGAAATTACATCGAAAATAACAGAAATCTTTTCTTTGATGAAAACGGCAACTTCTCGCAAGATATGTACAAAGACGAAGTCGTAAATTGGACAGGTGCAGACTGGAGATTAAACATTGATGAAAAACGTGCACTTGCTTATGAAGGCGAAGCCGATCATCTTTCTAAAGGCGCAGCAAAGAAAATGGCTGAATATGGCGGTTTTGAAATTCAAAGAGATTACACAAACCTAAAACGTGCGGGAGTAATCGCAGGCTCATTGGCTTTGGCTGTAGGTTCTGCATACCTCTTCCCTAAAATTACAAACGTTGATGCTGAAAGTATCGTAAACGTACTTCATCAAAACGGTGTAACTGATTTCAACGTATCTGAATTACATGACAAAATCAAAAGAAAAACAGTTAACCCTACAGCAGCACTTGCCGCAGCTTTGCCTCCTGCAATTCTTGCAGCATCTTTAATCAAAGAAAAATCAGATAAAGATATTTTTACAGAAACAGAAGCAGCAAGAATTGTTCTTGAGCCAAACGGTACAAAACGTGTACTCAACGAAAACGGTAACAGAGAAATCGTTCAGGCAATCAAAGACTTGCCACACTTGAATGATGACCAAAAAATTATGGCAATTATGTACGGTTACGGTTCATCTACAGGTAAAAAGGTTAACGAACGTGAACTTATCGCCGCATACGAAGCTGCAAAAGCCGCAGACGATTACATCGCAGAACACGGTCAAATCGACATTAATCCGCAGCCTCAACCAACCGAACCAACCGTAGCGACTGAACCAACAATTGCAACAGAGCCGACTATTGCGACTGAACCTACGATTGCAACCGAACCAACCGTGGCAACAGAACCGACAATCGCAACCGAGCCTGAAGCCGAACCTGCAACGGTAATTGTTCAGAACGGTGAATCTATCGCAAGATTGGCTAAAAAATACGGAGTTTCACAAAAAGATATCATTGAACTTAACAGAGATCAATTGAAATACTTCAAAAGCGCAACAAACTGTTCAGATAACAAAAAATACTTAGGTTTCCTTGTAGGTGCTAAGATTAAACTTCCGGCAGGCGCAAACGAAGAAGCAGTTGAAGCAAACAAAAAGACAACTTCTGAAATCGAAAATAACAAATACAAAAGAGCATCTAAAAAACTCGACGGTAAATTATGTCCTGAAAGAACAAAAACATACAAACCACTTGATGAAAACTTCCGTAAACGTAACAACATTAGAACAGCTGAAGAAAAGGAAGAACAAGAATATCAAGCAGAACAAAAGCAGGCATTCAATGAAGAAGAATTTCGCAGAAAACACCCGGGAATTGCAAAACCTGCACCGGCTAAAACTCCAAAAGTAGAAGTTCCTACATTCGACATTAATAACCCGTTCGGTACTAAAACTAAAAAGGATTCATTCTGGTTTATGCAATAAAAATAAAATCCCTCCCTTAAAAGGAGGGATTTTTTATGCTTCTTTTATTCCGTAAGGAATGGATTTTAGCCCGTTTTTTAACCACCACCCGTCAAGCGGTGCAAAATCTTTTCCGATAATGTAATAAGTCGAGCCCGAGCCTGACATAATTGAATCAGGATAGAGAGATTTTATTTTTTGTAATTCTTCATAATCTTCTATCACTGCCCATTCTAAATCATTTACAAACGCGTCGCGTCCGATTTTTTCTTTTGCGGCAAACTTTGTGTAGGCTTCTTTTGCGCTTATACCCAAATTTTTCGGCTTAATCAGCGACAATGAAAATTCTTCATAAGGGAGTTCTTCAAGAATTTCGCCTCTGCCTGTTGTCATTTGGCGACCTCCTTCAAGGCAGAAATTCAAATCTGAACCGAGTTTTGCGCAAAGTTCGTGAAGTTCTTTTTTATTCAACGGTTCGTTAAAAATTTTATTTAATCCGTACAGAGTTCCTGCGGCATCAGTGCTTCCGCCTGCGAGTCCTGCCGCTATCGGAATATTTTTTTCTATAAAAATTTCTATTTTGTGAGGCAAAAGGTTTGTTCTTTCAACGAAAAGCGCGGCAGCTTTGTGAACGAGATTTTTTTCATTGTAAGGGATTTCGTTACTTGTGCCCGAAAGTTTAATGTCGAATTTTTCTGCGGGTTCGGCGCTAATCGTCAGGTAATCAAAGAGATTAATTGTCTGCATAACGCTTTCGATATTATGAAATCCGTCGTCGCGTCTGCCCGTAATTTTAAGGGTAAGATTAATTTTCGCGGGACACTGGATTCTTATAGCATCGTTTTTTTTCCCGTCATTGCGGGCTTGACCCGCAATCGCACAATCTGCAATTTCATAAGTTCGGTTTTTATCAGTTATAATTTTTGTATTTATTTCTTCATACATATCTTTACCATTTAACCACAAAGCTAAATCTATCATATTTGGATTATATGTTTTTATCAGCTTTACTTTCCAATCTCTTTTCCAATTTTTTAAATTTTTTTCGCGATTTATTGCCTCTACAATGGAACTATATTTTTCAAAATAAACAAGTTTGTCAAGATTGTATTTGTGAGTATGACCTTCAATCAGTTTATTTTTATGTTCGAATATTCTTCTGTTTAAGTTCGACGTAACCCCAATATAGAAACTTGTATTATATGAATTTGTTAAAACATAAATGTAGCCATATTCTTTAGGTTTCATGACTAAATTCTAACTGTAATGCGATTGCGGGTCAAGCCCGCAATGACGGAAAGTTACGCGGTATTTGAAAAGCTTAAACTTGGTATTAGCCTATAGAACGTAATTCCTCCGAGAGTTTACCGAAGGTTTCAATCGAAAGTTTTTCGCCGCGGGTGTTTTCGTCAAGTCCCAATTTTTGCATTGCGTTTTGAATATTTTCTTTTGAAAATCCGCCGCTAAGGAGGCAGTTTTTAATATTTTTTCTGCGTTGCGAAAATGCGGCTTTTACGGTTTTTCGAAAATGTGTGTAATCCGACAGTTCAAGTTTCGGTTTTTCTCTGACAACGAGTTTTACGAGAGCGGAATTAACTTTCGGTGCAGGGAAGAAAGAGCGTCTTCCGACAAGTTCTTTAATCTCGACATCTGCCCAGAATTGTGAAAGTAGCGTTAAAAGTCCGTACTGTTTTGACGGAGAATTTTCCGTTGCGACCATTCTTCTTGCGACTTCTTCCTGAACCATCAGTAAAATATCGGTTATTTTGTTTCTGTTTTTGTTGTTTAAATCGTCGATTTCGCCAAGCAAATGCGCTATAATCGGACTTGTAATATAGTATGGAATGTTCGCAACAACCTTAACTTTGCCCTCGCAAAGTTCTGACAAATCCGTTTTCAGAATATCTTTGTGAATAATCGTAAGATTTGGCGCGTTAAGTTTTTCGAGTTCGTGAATCGCTTCTTCATCCAATTCGATTGCAATAACCTGCTTGGCATGCTTAATCAATTGTTCCGTTACAAAACCTACGCCCGGTCCGATTTCAATAACAGTATCTTCCGGTGAAATTTCAGCGTAATCAATTATGTTAGAGATAACTTGCCCGTTTATCAGGAAGTTTTGCCCTAAGCGTTTTTTTGTTTTAAAGTATTTTGCCCGACTGTAGTAATCCATCATACCTACTATAATACCACAAGCAGGTAAATGTTTTGTAAAATCTTCTCTGATAATTTAAATGATGTTATAATTAAAACGCGGAGGTAAATTTTGAGCAGTCTAAAAACCAAAGAACGTCTGGAATATCAGGATATTTTGAATATCTATAAATCGGGTTGTAAAGAAAAATCCTTGCACCGTATAGGTCTTGAATACGAAAGACTTCCAATTTCAATAGTCACTAACAAAGCCGTAGATTACGGTTCGGAATTCGGGATTTGTAATTTTCTCAGAGCATTTGCCAAATCCGAAAATTGGGATTACATAACAGACGATTACAATATAATAGGCTTGAAACAGGAACATGACACAATTACACTTGAGCCGGGCTGTCAGGTTGAACTCAGCATTAAGCCTGAAAATACGATTTCTGCACTTGAAAATAAAGTTAAGACCCTAGACAAATTAATGGAACCTGTTTTGGATAAAATGGGTATCTACCTTTTGAGTTACGGAGTTTCACCTGTTTCGACCCACAAGAATATAAACCTTATTCCAAAACGAAGATATGCGCTTATGGCAAAATATCTCTGGGGAATTTTGTCGGATGTTATGATGCGCGAAACCGCAGGGATTCAGGGCTGTTTTGATTTTGAATCCGAAGAAGACGCGGTTCGAAAGTTCAAAATTACAAACAAACTTTCACCGTTTGTAACCGCCATGTTTGCGAATTCTCCAATAAGAGGCGGAGTTGATACCGGTTATAAGTCTTTCAGGGCGTTGAGTTGGCTGAATACGGATAACGAACGCTGCGGTTTTACGTATAAACTCGGCGATGATTATTCTTTTGACGAATATATCGACTACGTAATGGATACGCCTGTAATCTTTATAAACCGCGAAGATTTACCTGTGAATATAAACGGAAAAATTACTTTCAAAGAATTTATGAAAGACGGTTATGAAGGCTTTGAACCGACGCTTGATGATTATCTTTTGCAGTCAAATTTGTGTTTTCCTGAAGTAAGGCTTCGCAATTTTATTGAAATTCGTAATCAGGATTGCGGTGGAAAAGATACTCCTTACGCTATTCTTGCACTTTATAAAGGGATTCTCCAAAGTGATTCCGCTATGGATGAAATTGAAGAACTTTTGAAACCGTATTCTTATAATGATTTTGCCGAATTACGCTACAATGTTCCGAAAAATGCGCTTGATTCAAAAATTGCAGGTGATAGCGTGAAAGATATAGCAAAAGAAATTCTCTACATATCCGAAAAATCGCTTATAGAGTCAAATTGCGGCGATGAAAAATACCTTGACTTTATAAAAGAATATACGCTTCAAGGGATTACGCCTGCAGATGTAATTATTCGTAATTGGAACGGAATTTGGAATAAAGATATTAAAAAACTTGTAAAATACGTTACAGTCTAGTTTTCAGACCATGCCAAACGGCTGTTCATACTAAATATTTTACAAAACTTAATATATATTTAAATCATGGAATCATGCTCAGTGCATGGATTTCCATGGTTTAAATTTCTCAAACCATGTGATAGAGCATGATTTGAGACGATTGACTTTTTCAAACCCGCAACAGCGAAGCAATTGCGGGCTTTGTTACAAATGTTCACATACTCATGTCCGTCTATTGAAAAAACTTCGGGATTTTCTATAATGTTATTAAGGACTGGCAAAAAGCCACAGGGGAAGGGTTCAAGCCTCAAAAAGGCATGGCTCGCGGAGTAAAGAAATTCTCCGTATGACAAAGGGATATATGTTTCGATATTGCGTTAATGCGTGTATTTCAGGCAATTCTTTATGTCACCGACACAGGCAAACTTTTGGATGATTATTGTTTGCATATTGATGAGTAGATAGTTGAACTTGGAGAAATATAAAATTGTTTAGAAGTAGGGATATGGGTAGAGCAGTTGCGGTCAGAAGATGGACGCCTACGGCTCTTGAGTGTTACAAACGCGGTTGTAATTGCGAAGGTTGTTTTTACAGAGACTTTTTCAGCGGTTCGTCTCAAAAATGCCAGATGAAAGCTTCTGTTCTTGAATTGGTAAGGGTTATCGGTACTCCAAACGTGGAACTGCAACAATTTCTTATTGAAGACTAGATTAGAGCTTTTAAATTTGCGATTTATGTGCTATAATATATAAGCATATATTATATGGAGGTTCACATGCACATTTACGTAAACGGAAGAAACATTGAAATTACTGACGCTATTAAAGCTTATGTAAAAGAAAAAATCGGCAAAGTCGTCAACCATTATGACCAAATTCAAGGCATAGACGTTGTTTTGTCTGTAATTAAAAACCCTGCTGCTTCCGGTAAGCACGTTGCCGAATTTACCTGTAAAATGAATACAGGCGTTGTTCGTTGTGAAGAGGCAGCTGATTCTATGTATGAAAGTATTGACTTGTTGGCTGACAAATTGGACAGACAAGTTAAAAAGTTCAAAGACAAAGCACTCGGTTCAGACAAAGCTTCTATCAGAACCGATAATGCTGAAGAAACTGAAACTGTAGAAGAATAATTTAGAAGAAAATGATTAACGGAAAAAAAGTCGTCGTAATTATGCCCGCTTATAACGCGGAAAAAACCCTTAAACAAACTTATGACGAAATCTATAAGGATTTTGTCGATGAAGTTATTCTTGTGGACGACAATTCTCAAGACAATACGAAAATCGTGTCAAAAGAATTGAATATCAAAACAATTGTCCATAAAGAAAACAAGGGCTACGGCGGTAACCAGAAATCATGTTATAAAGCAGCTTTGAAATCCGGAGCAGACATCGTTGTGATGCTGCATCCGGATTATCAATATACGCCGAAATTAATTCCTGCAATAGTGTGTATGATGGCGTTTGAACAGTACGATGCTGTTCTGGCGTCAAGAATGCTCGGAAATTCGGCACTTAAAGGCGGAATGCCGCTGTATAAATTTATCGCAAATAAATTCCTCACTGCATTCGAAAATGTGTTTACTGGCGAAAAACTCTCGGAATATCATACAGGATTCAGAGGGTTTACAAAAGAAGTCTTGGAAAACCTTCCGCTCGCCGAATGTGATGATGATTTTATTTTCGATAATGAAATGATTGCGCTTCTTTTTTATAATAAATATAACATCGGAGAACTGTCGTGCCCGACTAAATATTTTAAAGAAGCTTCTTCCATTAATTTTGTCCGTTCATGCAAATACGGTCTCGGGGTTCTTGCGGTAAGTTTGAAATACAGGCTTGCAAAAATGGGCTTGAAGTCAAAAATCTTCAAACCCGATGCGAAAAAATTAGATTTGTCCTCAGAAATTGAATATTATTTTAGTTAAATGTTTACGTAATTTCTAAAATTTCAGCGGATAGTCGTCAGGGACACGCCAGCCGTTAAGTTGTATTAGTTTAGCATAAGCACCGTCGCTTTTTAATCCTTCGTATGTGCCATCCCAGGCCTGATATATATACGGTTCAACCCCTTTGTTAATAAAGTGTTTACCTCTCAATCCCGCTGCACCGGTAGGATAAAATGCGAACCCGAATTTGTTAATACCACTTTTGGGGTCAGTTAGTGCTTTGCCGTTAATATAATACTCATAATCGCGACCGTAATATGATATTTTCACTGTGCTTCCGTCTGAAAAATACATACAAAGATATTCCCCACGACATTTTTTAATTCCTGTAGTTTTAATATATTTTTTTAGATATTTGTTGAAAATTATTTCCGAGCATTCAAATGAATCTGCTGCAAATCCGTTTGTATCACAAATATCTCTAAATTCATTATACAAGTATTGCTTGTCACCATAATCAACTTCGGTCAGTTGTATTGCTTGATTGATAGTTGAATAAAACTTTTTAAGTCTTGTTTCAACAACTTGTTTATTGTGCTTTTGAATAAGCGCAGGCAGCGTCATCGCAGCAACAATTCCGATTATGCCGAGGGTGATTAATACCTCGGCTAAAGTGAAGGCGGCTTTTGCATTGTCATTCTGAAATGTAGACTGTGCCACCCCACATGAATTGTTACGGTTCAGAATCTCCGTTTCTTTAAGAGATTCTGAAACACCAGGTAGGGGCATAAAATCACATTTCGGCACTGCCTCAATGGATTTTGCAGCCAGTTCAGGATGACAATTAATTTTTAGTCCTTTTTTCATACATCCTCCGTTCTCTATACTATTTTTCATTATAACTCTTTTC
>CAOJDT010000055.1 GCA_948433295.1 uncultured bacterium | reverse complement strand
TACATATATGTCTAATCGCTCTCTAGGTGATAATAATAGACCAAACCGCTCTCGCCACATATCCGATATTTGACTTTCTGGTGCTGATTGGTCAACAGGAGTATTTACAGAGCCATTCCTTGTATATACAACACCAGCTCTTATAGTTTTATTCTTTGTCTTTATTCGTTTATCCTTCAATAAATAGTAGGGTCTATTAGCACTTTTTTTAATTATAATAATATCAATTTCATTATTTGAAATATTTAAAGTTTCAATTTTTACTGTTGGAATTCTATTTAAATTAGCAGTACTTAATAAATTACAAAGATTATCTTGTTTTAGACGATTTTCAGAAATATTACAAAATTTTTTATCTTCTTCATTATATCCAATGACTATATATCTATCAGATTTGGCATCTGAATTTGCCATACAAAGAATATCTAAAATTAGACAAGCAGTATCTTTGTACCATTCCTGCTTAAAATCCAAATAATCGCTTTCATTTTGTTGCACTAAATTTTTTAAATTCATACTGCAATTATAACTTAAATAATGTAATTCTATTTATGCATTCGAAAATTTAGTATATAATTTTTTATTCTTTTTGTTTTTAGAATTATTTTCTTCAACAAAATCGGTAAAAATATTAATTATTAATTTATTTAAACTTATATTTTCTATTTCTGCAATTTCTGCCAATGCTTGATGTATAGTAGCACCTGTTCTTACATTAAAACTACCACTATATGCTTTTTGTGGATTTTTGCCCAATTCTTTACAAGTTTCTAAATACTCATCAACCATTTCTTTAAAAGAATTTTCTAATTCTTCAATTGTATTACCCTCAAACATTATTAAATCATCAATAAACAAAATTTTTCCATAAAGAAATTTTTCTGTTAAATTATATTCAACAGAACCAACATAATTTTTATATTTTAATACATTATTAGTTTTTTCTTTCATAATCATAATTATATTAATCCATTCCTTTCTAATTTTTCTATTATCTCATCGATTATATAACTTTTGATAATATTTTTAGGATGAGGTTTATGGAACATTATTATATCATTATTTTTATTTCTAAACTTTTTTCTTGACCCACTTGTTTTACCTGTTGCAATTTCAACATAGCCATAAAACTTCATAATTTGTACAAGTTCTTCATATGTTAAGTCTTTAGGTTTCTTCAAAAATTTGTTTATTAATTTATCAATCTTGGTCATACTAATATAATAACATAGAACTCGATATTTTGCAACTAATTTTTAGTTGCAAAATATATTTATTAACAATGTTAAATTTTGTTTTATAATTAGGTTATGTTTACAGGTAAAGAAGCAAAACTTTTTATGGCGAACTATAATGATATTAAATTGGAGGAAATCCATTTCCCAGAATATCAATTGCCCTTATGGTTTCCTAAAAATCTAGAAAATAAAATAAAAGAACAAGAAAAACTGATTAAATCACTTAACATAGAAAAATTAAGAAAATTTATTGATGTATATGCTATGATGGTTGAATATTTTAACTTAATTTTACCTATGTTTATTAATACTGAGATGAAAGATATGTGGTTAAAGTTAAATAAAACATCTAACTCCAAAACTGAAAAATTTATAAGTTATATTTTTCATATAGCTAACGATTTTGAGGGTGCAATCAGTTTATATAATAAACATCTTAATGAAAAAGAATGTTTTAATAATATCTTACAAAAAATAAACGAACTTGAAGAATTATTAGAAGAATATGAATGTCATTTTTATGGTCATATGTTAACAGAAGAATTTGAGCCATTAAAAGAAAAGCTTCAAATATTTAAAGAAAAAGGAATTCCTTTATTTGAAAATTTTAAAGAAATGACCAATAATATTTCATACATTAGTTCAGATTGGAGACCAATAACTAGAGAATATAAATCTGAAACTGCACTTTCTATATTTTTTGCAAGAAAAATATCTTTATTTTTTAAACAAGAATTTAAGAAACCGTATAATCGCTATGTCGCAGAAATTATAAGCCTTTTATTTGATAAACACTATTCAGAAAACGATATTATTAAAATTACAAAACCTATCAATAAATTTGTAAAAGGTGAAAACTCATAAATTTTAAATTTTGCTTAGTTTTCACTGTATTTTATTTGAATTAGTCCTATAAAATATGTAGGACGATTTAAAATGAGAAATTTTAAAAAGCAAAATTTTATAGAAATAACACAGTTAGAATTTCAAAAATATTCAAATTCTAAAATAACAGACTTTGAGGCTTTTGAAATTCAAAAGAATTTATTCGGTGTAATTGAATTGCTTGTAAATTGGTCAAATCGTTCTATGAGTGAAAATAGTAATAAAAACAAAGAAAGCGAGGATTAACATGGAAAATGTTATTGAAAATTGTATGAATTTAAAAGATGTAACAGATTTAAAAATGCCTAAAATACTTGAGGATATTACTTTTAAATTTGCAAGAACTATATATCCTGATATGGCAACTTCATGCCTGTTGGGTGCAGTTTTAACTCTTGTGGGTTTTGCTATTTCGCACAAAAGAATTAAATTTGATGAATATGATGACGGAAGAAATATAAGGAATTTTAATATCTTCACAATAAATTTTGCTCCCTCCGGTGTAGGAAAAGACAAATTATACAAAGATATTTGTAACAAGATTTTGAAATATATTTTTGATTTTATGAAAGAGAAAGTGGAAAAACATATAGAAGAATTAAAACAAAAAATTATTGTAGACGCAGAAAAAATAAATAGTTCAGTAGAAAAAAGACGGTATATTAAAGAAGAAACTGCAAAAATTAGAAATATTGAACATATCGTATCAAACGGAACTCCAGAGGGTATATACCAAGATGCAAAAGCAATTACAGGCATGAATATTGGAGGAATGCTTGTTTCAATAAATGAGTTAGGTGCATATATAAGTGAAAATGATGATACTAAAAATCAACTGTTGAATATATTATATGAGGCTTTTGATGGTGATATAAAATCAAAATCAATTAAGACATCAAATCGTGATGAAAATTTATCTAATATTGTAGTAAATGCATTATTATATGGCGACCCTAATTATTTTAGAGAGAAAAGAGTTAGTCAACTAATTGAATTGATGATGAATAACGGACTTGCACGCAGGTCATTCGTTACTTTTCAAGAACATGAAGTTTTAAGTATAAAAGAAGATGTTATTATGGAATTTAAACACTACAAAAATGCGTACTATTTAGCTGATAAGTTATCAAAAGAATTATTTGAAATCTTTAATAAAATTCCGAACGGTGCTATTTATAAATTACCTGAAACAATTTCAACAAGTATATTTTTACCTTATGTAAATAAAATAAAGATTAAATACAATTCAACAGAAAATCACATGTTGCGTAAAGTAATAAAATCTAAAGAGCTTAAAGCCTTATTATTATCTACATTGTGTGCTTCTCTTAATCACCCTGACAAACTTATTATAGAAAAAGAAGATTTTGAGCAGGGTATAAGCATTACAGAGTTTTTAAGTAAAGATTTTATCAAATTTTATAACTACATGTATGATAGAAATGATAGTTATGGTAAATTCTTTGAATTTTTAACAAAAAATTTAGGCAAAACATTTACAAAAACCGAATTAGTAAACAATCACTATAAAGATTTTGGAATGAAAAGAGAGGAATTTCGTAAAAAACATATTTGGGATAATGCTATTGCAATATTAAAAGAAATAGCAGGAATGAAAGGATATGAACTATCAATAGATATTAACAATGGTTATAAAATCAAATTACTAGCTACTTTAAAAGCTGAAAAACTATCAGATGATTTTAAACCTATTGATGAAATTATAAAGTGATGTATTTGGCAAAACTGGTAAAACATTGTAAAACTAGCAATATAAAAGGATTTTGAATTTACATAATTTTGTAAATCCTGTAAAACTGGTTTTACAAGTTTTACATAGTCTATAAATCGTAAAGATTAGTTATAGCAATAGTTTTACCAAGAATTACAGGAATTACATATATGAGTATAGAACTTGAGAAAATTATAAATTATTTAGGGCAACCACATAAACAAAGTGGGAATAATTTAATATGGAAATGTCCGTATTGTATTGATAAAAGCCAAAATAATCTTATATATAGTAAGGATAAAAATATTTTATGGTGTTTTGCAAGTGGAGGTGAACATTCCGGCATGATATTGAGTGAGATTTGTAAAAATTCACCTGATGAAACTTTTATAATGCCTCCTGTTATAAAACCTGAAAAGAAAGTATTAAGCCAAGATAAAATAAAATATTTTACTGATAACATGCATAAATACAATAATGATTTATTAAAAAATCCTAAAATGCTTGATTTTATCAAAACCAAAAGAGGCATAGAAGCCAAAACCATTGAAAATTGTTTTATAGGTCTTGATGTAGAAAAAAATAAATTTGCTTTTCCTACTATCGAATTTATGACAAATAATGTTATAGGGTTTGAATACAGACCACTTGATTTAAGCAAAAATATAAAGCGTGAAATTGGCGGTTTAACAGGACTTGCACAAATAAATACATTTACAGATAAAACTCAAGCATTAGTTATTTTAGGAGGATATTTAGACTGTTATGTATTTTTTCAGTATTTAGAAGAAATAGGACAGTCCGAGTATTACCATATTACAACATCTTCAAATGGTGAGGGGGCAACATTAAAGTATTTGGAAAATGTTAAAGAGCATTTTAATAAGTATTGCAAGATTTATTTGTATTTAGATACTGATACTACAGGAATTGCACAAATGGAAAAAATCAAAACAAAATTTCCCTTTGTTGAAATAAAAACAATGTCTTGTGGTTGCAAGGATTTTAACGAACACTATTTAAAATGTATAAAAGGAAGGAAGTAATGCCAAAATCAGACGGATATAAAAATTTAATCCCGGCAAACAAACGAAGCAAGGACGAAGCTAGGAAATTAGGACAAAAAGGCGGTAAAAAATCAGGGGAGGTGCGTAGAATGCGTAAAACTTTAAAAGAACAATTATTACTATTGCTTAAAGAAGATGATATACAGGAAAATATTTGCTTGGCACTTATTGAGAAGGCTTTGAATGGTGACACAAAAGCATTTCAAATAATCAGAGATACAATAGGTGAAAAACCAATAGAGCAGCTATGTATGTCAAGCGTGAATATAAACTTACAAAAATCTTATGATGAGGTAAAAGCTTTAATGGAAGTCCAAAGGCAAAGATTAATTGAAGAACACAGGCATGAGATACCACAAATTGAAAATAAAAATATCTAACCCCTCCCCCTACCCTTCAAAAAGTAGGAAAATCAAGTCTATAAATACGGATAGTACCCCTAGAAAAATTTTTGAATTTTTAAGGTTTCAAATATTTCAATGCTGATATTACTTTGTACAAATACATTAATTCATTATCAGAAGCATTATTGATTGATGAAATTAGTAAATTTATAAGTTCTTCCCTATTTTTGATATGTCCAAAATCGAATAATTCTTTTTCTTCAACTTCTAAGGCATTGGCTAATTTTTCTAATGTTTCAGCTGTCATAAATCTTTTACCGCATTCAATATTGCTTAAATTCGGTTTATCCATGTCAATTTTTTCAGCAAGTACCTCTTGAGTTAAATTCTTACTCTTTCTTATTTCTTGTATCCTTGCACCTAATTTTTGTTTTAACGATTTCATCATAAACCCTCCTACACATGATATATGTAGAATTTGTAAAAAAGAACTCGCTTAATTACTATCAAAGCTTGATTTTGATAGTAATTGCTGCTACTATAAATTTATTAAAATACGCTATTTTACTATTTTTATAAGAAAAAATTAGTATAAAATAGCAGAAAGGTTCTCAAATGAAGAAAATATTTAAAGTTGTTGCTTTATTATTAGTTTGTTTTATAGCTTTTGCTGTATTTATGTGTATAAAAACAGAAAAAGATTTTGATATGCGTCATAAACAATTACGATATGGCGAGAAAAAAGCTAAACATATGGAATATTGTAATAACAGAGCTCGTATTGGTATTGAGGACTATGCAAATTGCATGTATAGAATGAGGGAAACTGATAATTAGAATTGTAGAAAGGAGTATCATGAAAAAGATTATTATTGCAATTTTTGTACTAATATTATCAACTATAAATTGTTATGCAGATAGTTTAGATAATGCTTTAAATGCCGGAACAGTATATGGCGGAGTTAATACTGCTGCCGGAGTGGCAAATACAGTTTCTAATGTTCAAACCAATACCAGCATAAGACGAAGGATAGATGTTGAAACAGCATTAATAAAAAAGCAAGCTGCATTACAAGGCATTGATTTAAGAGATGCCAAAGATATACAAAATGAGCATATGGCACTTTATTTTAAATCTTGTTATTTTTTAATAAGAACTAAAAAACAAGCAAAATACGAAAAAGATGAAGAAATGCTTAAATTAATAAAAAAATATTGGAAGCCTTGGACAACTGAAGATGCCATTTATGCTGCTGAAAAAGTTATTGAATTACAAGAACAACGTCAAAAAAATAATTCAAAATTATAATAAAAAAGTGAAGTAGTAGCTGAAAAATATGCTATAATAGACTTATAAACTTAAGTTTAGACCAAATTATAGTATTAGGTTGAATTGCAGGTTTTCTTGTATTAGAAAGTCTGTATTTGGAAAGGCTTAGGTGAATTATGAAAAATAATAAAGTTTTAAAAGTTGTATTATATGCAAGAGTATCTTCTGAAGAACAGAAAAAGAAGGATTTTCAATTCCTGCTCAGCTTGATTTATTAAGAGATTTTGCTTTAAAAAATAAATTTCAAATTGTGAAAGAATTTACAGAGTCGGAGTCGGCAAAACAATCTGGGCGTAAAAAATTTGAAGAAATGATACAATTTCTGAAAAATAGCAAAGATATTAAAACAATTTTAGTAGAAAAAACAGACCGTTTATATAGAAATTTTTGCGACTATGTAAATTTAGATGTTGATAAAACAGGATATTCAGTATACTTAGTTAAAGAAGGTGTGGTTTTAACTCCAAATTCAAGTTCTCATGAAAAATTAGTACATGGATTAAAAGTATTACTTGCAAAAAACTTCATAGATAACCTTAGAGAAGAAACACAAAAGGGAAGGTTAAAGAAAGCAAGCCAAGGTTATTTTATCGGACAAGTACCTTACGGTTATAAAAAACTTAATCCAAGAAAAACTATTATTGATGAACAAAAAGCTCCGTTTGTTATTAGAGCATTTGAGTTATATGGTAGTGGATTATCTTTAGAACATGTGAGAAATCAGCTTTATGACGAAGGTTTTGTATATCAGCCTGCACATAATAAAATATCAAAAGGACAGTTAGGGAAATTACTACAAAATATCAACTATGTAGGTGTGCTTAAATTTAAAAATATTATATACGAAGGACAGCACCCGCCTATTGTTTCACAGGAACTTTTTGATAAAGCACAGTTGTCATTTAGAAAAGATAACAAACCTTTATATAGAGATGACCATAATTTTGCTTTATCTGGTTTGATGACTTGTGCTGAATGTGGTTGTGCTATTACTGCTGAAATTAAAAAAGGCAAGTATATATACTATCATTGCACAGGTGGCAAAGGTAAATGCAGTCAAAAAAACAAATATATTTCAGAAGAAAAACTAGAAAAACAGTTTGATGAAGCTATAAAGACAGTTAATTTGGCACAAAGACATGTTGAATACATAAAACAAGGTTTAAAAGAATGTTTAAAGGATAAAAAAGAATTTTCCGAAGAAATAAGAGAAAATTTGCAATCCGAATATAAAAGAATTGAAAACAGACTTGATAAATTATTAGTTGGATATTGCGATGGCACAATTTCTACACAATTGTATAATGAAAAAAGTATTGCAAAACTTTAGAAGATATAAATATAAAATTAGATGCTTTAAGAGTTGCAAACCAAAAATATTATGATGAAGGAGTTAAAATTATCGAAACTCTGAAAAATGCGTACTGGCTATATAAACAACAACCGAATGAAGAAAAAAGAAAATTTTTGAATTATCTACTATCGAACTGCACCTTAAATGGCGAAAAGGTAAGCTATAACTATAACTTACCTTTCTCTTATTTCGTAAATTTTGACTCTTGTCGCAAAAAATACCCGAGATGCGATTCGAACGCATGACCTACCGCTTAGAAGGCGGTTGCTCTATCCAGCTGAGCTACTCGGGCCTATGTTTTGAGGAACTTTCCAGACGTCTGGTTTCTTGGGGTATCTGTATTCATTCCTCACATTTTTTATACTATCATAAACATTTTCTTTTGCAATATATTTCTTATTTCGTTTTTTCTATTGTTAACACATTTATGAATCCGAACAACAAATACTTTGTTATATGCGGATAGTAATGATAAACTTTCATTATGTCTATTCCGAACAGTTTTATTTTTTCGCGTTTTACAAATTTATAATTAACTTTTATCGGAATATTATGTTCTTCAAAAAACTTAATCATTTCATTTTCTGCATACACACAATCAGCCATGTGCTTAGGTGATTTTAGCGTGATAGTAGAACCTGAATTTTTTCTGTAATTATAATTACTGCCGGGTACGGTTACAAATCCGTTCAAATGATAAACCACTCGTACCAGCCAATACATATCTTCGTAAACTCTTCCTTCGGGGAAAGGCAGATTCAGGTTCATAAGAGATTCGCGTCTGTAAATTTTATTCCAAATATAATTATATTTTGGGATATACGCCATTTGAAGTTTTTTAGTATTATCCGTAAACAATTCTTCTTTTTTGTAATTAAGTTTTTTATTTTTAATTCTTTTGCCATGACGCATAAAATTACCTGCCGCAATATCGCTGTCGAATTTCTTTGCCGCAATATAAAGTTGTTCAAAATAATTTGTGTCAACCCAGTCATCAGAATCCACAAAACCTATATATTCACCCTGTGCAAGCTTCAAACCGTTGTTTCTTGCAGCACTTTGACCTTGATTCGGCTGGTCGAGAATTTTTATGCGGGAATCTTTTTCTGCGTATTGATTTAGAATTTCCAAAGAATTATCTTTCGAGCCATCGTTAATACAAATTATTTCTATCTCTTTCAAAGTTTGATTCAAAAGGCTGTCAAGACATTGCGGCAAAAATTTTGCAACATTGTATACAGGTATAATTACGGATATTTTTGTATTAATCATTTTTTGCTCCAATCAAGCGGGCTATTGCCGCATTAATTTTAATTTTCCAATACGAATCATTTTTATTAAGTTTGAAATTTCCCCACCACAAGTTCGGATAATTTTCTCTCAGGTGTTTTTGCAAATCCAGAATTGCCGAGTAGAATTCATCAGCGATTTTCTCATCGGCTTTGGCATACCATGAGAGGGTTTTGTTAAAATATTTTTCAAGAATAAATTCTTTACAAACTTCATTGATATCAAAAGTTTTGATTAAATCTTCTATTGCATAAAAATTCGCTACAGGAGATAGGCTTGTTTTTCTGTTTACGGCAGTAATCGCCCCGGCACGACTTTTTATGTAGTAGTAAAGGTTTTCATCGACAGTTTTAATTTTTTTGGCAAGCAGCATCGAATGTATAAAGAAAAGTTGGTCTTCACCGTTTTTAATTTCCTGAAATCTTATATTATTTTGCTTTAGGAAATCCGTACGATACATTTTACTCCACGCAGTAGGCGGAAATTTAAAAATATCTTTTACTTTTAAACCATTTTTTGTCAAATTTACAAATTTCGAAAAATCATACCCGCCGCGTTTGCAAGAAATTTTGCCGTTTTTTTCTCTTACGGAAAATGCTCCAAAAACAACGACATCAGGATTGTCAGAGCCGGCGGCTTTAAGACATTTTTCCACCAGATTTTCGCTTACCCAGTCGTCAGAATCCACGAATATAACGTATTTTCCGTTAATATATTTCATCCCTTCGTGACGTGCCGAAAAAAGTCCGCCGTTTTCTTTAGTAATAACTCTTACGCGGGAATCCTTTTGTGCGTATGAATTCAGAATTTCCTGCGAATTATCGGGAGAACCGTCGTTTACACAAATTATTTCAATATTTCTAAAAGTCTGCCCGACAAGACTATCTAGACACTTAGGAAGATACTTCTCTACATTATAAACGGGAACAATAATTGATACTTCTGGCATAATTTAATATTATAACAAATATATTGAAAATAAAAGCACAAAATGTTATAATTAAAAAATAAGGAGGTATATATGAAAAGTTCAGTAATAGCTTCAAAACTCAAAAAGGGGGGGGGGCTCGATTGAGCCGAATTCCTACTCTGGAGCGGGTTTTGACAAACCACTTTACACAAGAATTAAAAAGCACACGAAACATTTACAAGCGTTTTTGAAGGTGCCTGAGGCACATCACCCTGACACTAAAAAGCAGGGAGGTACGAGCAAGGGTAGAGGAAAGAGGAAAATTGCATTCACTTTAGCCGAAGTTCTAATAACTTTAGGCATAATCGGCATAGTAGCAGCAATGACTTTGCCAACATTGATACAAAATAATAAAGAGAAAGAAACCGTTTCAAAACTAAAAAAAGTTTATTCTGTATTACAACAGGCTCAACTCGGTATTATACAAGAATATGGCACATTTAATAATCTTATTGACAGCAATACTGATACAGGAGAACGAGACGAAAACAATTTTGCAGTACTTGATTACACCAGTACCAACTACATAAAAAATCTTTTTGAAAAACAATTGAAAGTTATTAAAAATTGCGAATCCGGAAAAAACTGTTTAAAAAAACCAATATATAAACTTAACGGAACAAAAATCGGCTCATACAATGACCCTTTACTGGTATTATCCGACGGAACAACATTATTTTTCGGATGGTCATATTCAAGTTGCAGCAAAACAACAATCTGTACCGAAATAGGTGTTGCACTACCTGTAGGAACAAGAGACCATTATACATTAGGTCGTGATATATTTTATTTTAAGGTATTGAGCGACAGAATTATCCCACAAGGAACAACTAAGGGCAATCTTGCAAACACAGACTGTAACAGAACAAGTAACGGACATAATTGCGCTGCTTGGGTAATTTTCAACGAAAACATGGATTATTTGCATTGCGATAATCTTTCTTGGAACGGAAAGAAAAAATGTAAGTAATTTAAAAAGCCCCGAAATTCGGGGCTTTGATTTTATTTTTCATAATCTTCTTTTTTCATCTGCTTTTCAAGCATACTCATAGCAATTGCAGGAACCAGCGTGAACTGAATAATCAAAATTTTCCACAAACACATTATTAACGCATAATTTTTTGCATAATCTTCTGCATCAATGCCATACATTTTATATGCGGTATTTGCAAAGAATTCATACGCAAACATTCCGATAAGCCAGAATATGATTAAAAGAACCAAACTGATAATAAAACTTTTGATAAAGAATTTTTTCTTATGGCAAATTTTTTCAAGATGATGACACATATTTCTCTCTCCTTATTATTTAAAACTCTAATATTGTAACATTACTCAAAACATATAATATTACACAACAAAGCAGTCTTGTAGTACAACCGATATTTCTGTCAGACTTGAAAAATATATAGAAATATTCTATAATAAAAATACAAATTATTGGAAAAAGAAAGGGACTTATACATGCTAAAACTTAATCATAGAGTGAATT
>CAOJDT010000054.1 GCA_948433295.1 uncultured bacterium | reverse complement strand
TTGCAAATTCGTTTGTTGCAACTGTTTTGATTGTTACGTCCGTGTCGCAGGATTTGACGTAATCTTTAATAATGCCTTCAATCGAAATTTTGTTTGATTTTTGTTTTCCGTGGAAACCCTGTATATCTTTAAACTGAATATCGTTAGAACTTATCAATGCCTTACCTTGAGTTAATGTCAGAGGCATATCACTCAGAGGAACGAGTTTTAGCGCTAGATTGTTAAGGTTTACCACCCCGTTCACAGCATTTTTGTTGAGTTTGATATTGAAATCAAAATCGCCTTTCATATCTTTAAAGAATGAAAGCATTTCGCTGCCGTTATTGATTATTATATTTGAACCTACAATATCCGTTACATCTTGAACTTTGAATTTTTTTGAAGAAAGTTCGACACTCATTCCGTCTTTTTTTGAAGCCAGAGCGTTAATATGAACATTCGATTTATTGATATCCAAAACGCAATCATCGACAATAAGCTGTTTATTTTTTATCAGAACCCTGTCTTTATCGGCAATGGCAAAGTGAAGAATTTTATTGCCTTTTTTAATTTCGGTATCAATGTCAAAGTGTACAAATCTTTGAATTTTTTGCGTGTTATCTACGTTAAGATTATCCGCTTGAAGTTTGATATTTGTTCCCGGTTCAAGTTCGTACAAAATTAAACTTTTTTTCAAAGAAAGTACCGAGTCATAAAGATCTACATCCCAATCAGATTCTTGTTTTTTCGTTTCGGTCTGCGCTGGCGCAAGCGACATAAGTTTGTTAACATCGGCAAAAATATAATCAATGCCGAATTTGTTTACGATAATCCTTTTTTGAAAAATTTCTTTAAAGGAAATTTCCGTGTCGAGATTTTGTGCTGAAAACATCTTCAAATCATCTTTTGAAATTTGAATCTCGTCGGTTTTGAACGAAATCTGCGGCGAGAGCGAGGTTTTTAGAACAGGATTTTTAATTTCTAAATCCACACCTGCATATTTATGTGCAGAATTTTTTACGAACTTTATTACGTTCGGATTGGAAACCGCAGCCGGTAAAGCTTTCAAATAAATTACAAACGGTGCGCTGGCAAGTATTGCCGCCGCACAAATCAAACCACCTATTACTTTAATTTTCTTCTTCATACCTTAATTATATCATATAAAAATGTTTTTTTATGTGTTAATTCCCGTCACTTAATTCAACCTATGCCGTGCAAACTCGCTACGCTCAAAAAATACATGGTTTGCTGTTGTTTCATTAGGTGACGGGAAACTATATATTAATAAAATTTTTTATATGATATAATCTAATTATGAAAAAGTTTTTATTAATTGCGGGTATAATTTTGGCGTGTCAGACGGCTGTTTTTGCAGAGGTTCAGACAGCTTCCGTTTCGAATAACGTTACGATTTTCAGTGAAGAAAATCTTTTTGGTGTTAAAGCCGAAGACGGTAGTGTTCTTATTTCTCCTCAATATAAAAAACTTATCAGACTCGGAAATTCGTCGTTTATTGCGCAGAAAAAGAACAAATTCGGACTTGTGGATTACAACGGTAATGAGCTTGTTCCGATTAAATACAGTCATGTTGAACGGGTTTTCGGTAAATATCTTAAAATAGGGCGTGCAAGTAAATACGCACTTTATGACGAATTCGGAAATGAAATTCTTCCGAGAGAATTTACCTCGATTGATTTGCTTTTCGGCGGAATGCTTTTGACCTGCAAGGATTTTAAATACGGCGTTGTTGATATGCAGGGAAATACTATTCTTGAGAATAAATTCGACGATATTTATATGCCGAAACCTAATATTATGCGCATAAATTATAACGGTTTGTGGTACGAAATCGAACAGATTCACGGAGAACAACTTGCTCTTCCTCAAGATATCAAATCAATTAAGGGCGATGCCAATTTCAGTATCTCTGAACTTGTTGCCAAACCTGGGACTGCAACAGGTTATTCTGTCGTAACTTTTACTGATTATTTGTTGAAGATTTTTTCTTCAATTTCGCCTGCGCATGAAAAAACGATTGATGAACTTATGCTTTCACAGGGGGCAGATACGGTAACAATTCTTTTTAAACTCGGATGGCTTCCAAAATATCCGATTGTTTATGTGAGAAATTACTACAACACCCTCAGAACCCCGAATAACGGACCTCTGTCGGATGTTAAATATGAATTGAAACGGAAGTTACAGTAAACAAGTTCGGAAGCAATAGGCTTTTTAGGCAAATAAATCTGTTACTTCAAACTTGTTTACGTCGATTAGACCTTTGTCGGTAATTTTAATCTCAGGGATTACCGAAAGCGAAAGGAATGCCATACTCATAAAAGGATCGGCTATTTTACATCCGATTTTTTGAGCTGCGTTTTCAAGTTCGTTAATTTTTGCCATAACTTCTTCCGCAGGCTTGTCTGACATTAATCCTGCAAACGGCAGAGGAAGGTGGGCTAAAGTTTTTCCGTTTTCGACGATAATTTTTCCGCCTTGTGATTTTACAAGTTCGACTGCAGCGTAATACATGTCGTCGTCGTTAGTGCCGATTACAATCATATTATGGCTGTCGTGCGCAACTGTCGATGCGATTGCGCCTGATTTAAGTCCGAAGCCTTTGACAAATCCGAGCCCTATGTTACCTGTTGCTTTGTGACGTTCGATTACCGCAATTTTCAGAATATCTTTTTCTGTATCGGAAACCGCAAGTCCGTTTTCGATTTTTGCAGGCTCTACTGTAAGTTTTGTGATTAATTGCTGCGGAATTACGTTTATAGTTTTTATGTTTTTCTTTTGCGCCGGCGTTTTTATCTGCAAATCTTCTTTATAGAGGTATTTGATATTCACGGAACCTCTGAGTGCAGGCGGTTTGAGTTCTGTCATATCTACAGTAACTTTTCCGTCGCGAGCGATGAGTTTTCCGTTTTTGAAAACCATTTTAGGTTCAAAGTTTTGAAGGTCGTTAAAGACCGCAATGTCAGCTTTATAGCCCGGTGCAATCGCACCGATATTTGAAAGATTAAAGTATTCCGCCGTATTAAGACTTGCCGTTTGAATGGCTTTAATCGGGTCAACGCCAAGTCGGACTGCTTTTTTAACCATTCTTGAAATATGTTTTGTAAGATGTTTCGGGTGGCGGTCGTCGGTTACGAACATACATTTTCTCGTATTATAATTTTTTAATACAGGAATAAGCGCTTCCAAATCTCTTGCGCCCGTAGCTTCGCGAATCATAATGTGCATTCCCGAACGAAGTTTTTCAACAGCTTCTTCAGGCGTAGTGCATTCATGATCGGAGGCAACGCCCGAGGCGATATAAGCGTCCAAATCTTTCCCTGACAAATTCGGAGCGTGACCGTCGACACGTTTATGTTTTTCTATTCCGAGTTGAATTTTACTCAAAACACTTTTGTCGCAGTTGATTACACCGGGAAAATTCATCATTTCCGCAATTCCGAGAACCCAGGGTGCATCAATAAGAAGTGCAAGGTCGTAACTGTTTAATTCTACTCCGGATGTTTCCAAATCCGTAGCGGGAACGCAGGACGGAAGCATCATGTACACATCAAGCGGAAGATTTTTCGTGGCTTCGCGCATAAAGCTTATTCCCTGCAAACCCATTACATTTGAAATTTCGTGCGGGTCGGCGATTACGGTTGTTGTGCCCGAGGCAAGAATGAGTTTTGCAAATTCCGAAGGCATAAGCATAGAGCTTTCAAGGTGAACGTGTCCGTCTATGAATGATGGTGTTACGTAAGCGCCTTTGAGGTCGATTTCTTCTTTTCCTTTATAATCCTTTGAGATACCCGCAATTTTATCGTCAATAATTGCGATGTCTGTTTCATAAATTTCTTCTGACAAAACGTTTACAAGTTTGGCGTTTTTTAAAACCAAATCCGCCAGATCTTCGCCTTTACTTACTTTGATAATTCTTTCTATATTTTTCATTTTTTAATTTCTCTTCTCAAAAATTTTATCCAATCCTTTCACAAAACCCCAATGGAGGAATGAAGTTATTCCTGCCAGATAGGCTGAATATTTGTGAACGGCATGTTTATGCGGGAACTTAACTTTTTTAAAACCTGTTGCACCACAGATAGTTCCGAATCCGATTGCCGCATATCCGGAGTAATTTACAAATTTTTTGTGTCTTTGCCAGTTGTTGTTTGTTTTAGGTGTTACAGGGGTGATTGTATTATTCATTATTAAAACATTCCTCCGCTCATAGGCATATTTAACCTCTGAATCATCATGCTGTCACCGTTTCCGTAGTTTTGCGGAAATTTGTCATAAGTCATAGGCGCATTTGATGAAGGAGTTTTGAGTTGACCGTTTGCGTCTTTTGCTGTTTTTATAACTTTTTTTTCTGAAGGTTTAACGGGTTTGATATCTTCTTCAATTCTGTAGCCGTATTCGTCGTAATCGGAGTATTCATCGTTAAATCGTGACGGCGCAGTAATCTTAGTATTTTTCTGAAAATTCATATATGATTCCTGTTTGGGCAGTTCACGGTTAAATCCTGAAAATCCTTGAGACTGGTTCATATATTTTACAGTTTCGGAACTATCTGCAAATGCAGGTAAAGCAAATGTAAATACACATATTATCATTAAAAATTTTTTCATAGTTCACTCCTGAGTTATGATTACAATTTATCATAAATAAGGTGTTTTCACAAGAAATTTTAAGATGCGAAAAAATGTGTTATAATAGCTTTATGATAATTTATTCTGACAAATTGTTCGAAAATCCCGTCTGCATTCTGAAAGCTTTTAATGAAAAGCAGCTTGTAGAATGTTTTCAAAAAATTGAAGAATTGAGTAAAAAATATTTTCTTGTCGGTTATATTCGTTATGACGCTAAGGATGTTTTTTTAGGTAATGCTTGCCAATCGGATATGCCGCTTTTGTATTTTGAAGTCTTTGACAGGTTTAAATCTTACAAGCCCGATAAAAACAGTTATGCAAAACTGAAAGTTACTCAGGATATGAGTTTTGACGAATATTCGGATGCTGTTAATAAGATAAAAGAAGAAATCGCGAACGGAAATACTTATGAAGTAAATTACACATGTGATTGGAATGTTAAATGCTGCGAGGATGAATTAAAATTATACGAATATCTTTTGCAAAAACAAACCACTCCGTATAATGCGTTTTTTAAAAATGAATACGAGACTATTCTTTCATTTTCTCCCGAATTATTCTTTACACTCGAAAACGGTCATATAATAACAAAACCGATGAAAGGTACCGTTGCCCGGGGAGAAGATTACGAAAAAGACAGGGCTAATATAGAATTTTTGAAAAATGATATTAAAAATCGTGCGGAAAATGTTATGATTGTAGACTTGCTTCGTAACGATTTGGGCAGGATTGCGGAAACCGGAAGCGTTAAGGTCTCAAAACTTTTTGAGATTGAAACTCACAAAACTCTTCATCAAATGACTTCTCAAATTGAGGCAGATATATTGAATGGAACAACTCTTTTTGATATTTTTAAAGCGATTTTTCCGTGCGGGTCAATTACGGGCGCTCCAAAAATCAGTACAATGAATATTATTCAAAATGTGGAAAAAGGTTCGCGTGACGTCTACTGCGGCGCGATTGGTTTTTTGTCGCCTGAAAAAGCTGTTTTTAGTGTTCCAATAAGGATTTTACAAAAGAAAAAAAGTTTGAAAGATTATAAATACAGAGTAGGCGGTGCAATTGTGTGGGATTCCGATGTGAATGAAGAATGGTACGAAGTTTTGACGAAAACCAAATTTTTACAGGATGAATTTTCTCTTGTCGAAACAATGAAAGTTCAAAACAAAGCTATTTTTTTGCGTGACGAACATTTTAAAAGATTAAGGCTGAGTGCCGAACATTTCGGTTTTACATTCAATGAGGAAATTCTTGATATTAAACCCGAAAAAGACGGTATCATGAGGCTTATTTTAAATAAAGACGGCAGTTATGTAATAGAATACCGACCATATTCACGTTCGATAAATAATTTGATTGAAATTTCGGATTCGGTTATTGACAGCCGTAACGAATTTTTGAAATATAAAACGACTTATAAACCTTGGTATGAAGAGAGTTACAAAAAAATAGCGCGCGAAGATATTTACGACGAGATTTTCTTTAACGAACGGGGAGAACTTACGGAAGGCGCGCGAACAAATGTTATTCTGGAAATTGACGGAAAGTTTTACACTCCGCCGTTAAGCTGCGGACTTTTGAACGGAGTTTTGCGCCAGAATCTTATTGAAAGTGGTGTCTGCACTGAAAAACTCCTTTATAAAAAAGATTTGCTTGAGGCTGAAAATATTTATTGTATTAATTCCGTCCGCGGGATAAAAAGGGTTGAATTATGATTCTGATTGATAATTATGATTCATTTACATATAATATTGTTCAATATTTGAAAGAACTCGGTGTTGAACCGAAAGTTTTTGAAAATGACCGTCTGTCAATTGATGATTTACAAAAAATGGATTTTGAGCGGATTATAATTTCTCCAGGAGCGGGAAATCCTGATAATGCGGGGATTTCTATGAATGTAATTAAGGAGTTTTGTAAGACGAAAAAGATTCTCGGAGTTTGTCTGGGGCATCAGTGTATTGCAAAGTTTTTCGGTTCTGATATTGTTAGGGCGAAAGAACCCTGCCACGGAAAAGTTTCAGAAATTTCTCATTCAAAATCAAAGTTGTTTGATGGAATTCCTGAGTTTTTTAAAGTAACTCGTTATCATTCTCTTGTTGTGGAGAATTTAAGCGGTGAACTTGTTCAAACCGCAAAAACTTCCGATGGAATAATTATGGCGATTGAACATAAACGTTTGCCGATTTACGGTGTTCAGTTTCATCCCGAGGCAATTCTTTCAGAATACGGTCACAGAATTTTTGAAAATTTTATTTCAATTTAAGGACAGCACTGTGGCGGTTTGTTGTAGCGTTTTCTTTTCTGTATGAGAAGAATAAATCATTGTCGCAAACGGTACAATAAGGACAGATGTCGATTGCGTCAAGACCACATTCCGTGAGTTGTCGTGCGTTAATGCCTTTCAAATCCACAAATATTTCTCCGTTACGAATTTCCGACAGATTTGAAAAATCTTTGACTGTGGCTTTGAGTTTTTCATAAACTTCTTCGCCTACATTGTAACAGCACATAGAAATAGCGGGACCTATTGCCGCCGTTAAGTTTTTTACTTCGGAGCCAAAATCTTTTATCATTTTTTCGACAGTGACTTTAGCTATCTGACCTGCCGTTCCGCGCCATCCGGCATGAGATACGGCACCGATGTTTAGTTTTTTGTCATAAATTATTACAGGTGTGCAGTCGGCAAAGTTTAAGAAAATCGCCTGTTCTTTATTCGTTAAAATGAGTCCGTCCGTATCGGGGTAGGTGTTTTTGCCGATTACTGCTGTTTCGACGTGAGCCGTATGGGTTTGGCTCGGCGTAATGAGATTTTCGCCGTTAATTCCGAAATGTTCGGAAATCATTTTTCGATTTTCGTTTGCCAATACCTCTTTGTTAGTTTCTTTGGTTTTTATAATCGTTTCGCGCGTTGTGAAAAAGTGTTCAGCCTCAATAAGGTCTGAGCGCATTATTTTTTTGCCGTTAATTTCATCAAAATAAAACATAAATTTATCATACAATAAAAATTCTTTGTTGATTAGACGGGAGGGTAATATATTTTTTTGTATGCAGGTATTAAATTTTAAAAATGAAGAAGGAGGATTTTATGAAAGAAAATTTGAAGAAATACCTGGTAGAGTTTATTGGAACTTATTTTCTGGTATTTACGGTAGGAAGTACGGCACTGTTCGGTGCAAGCGGTGTAATTCCTGCAATAGCCATAGGTTTTATTTTAATGGCAATGGTGTATGCAGGCGGGCATATTTCGGGCGGACACTACAACCCTGCGGTTTCTTTTGCTGCAGCAATGCGCGGGGCGCTTCCGTGGAGACACTGGCTTCCGTATTCAGTGGCTCAGGTTGTAGGCGGAGTTGCGGCAGCATTTACCGTAAATTACATTCTCGGATCGGAAGTTTATTCGTCTGCGGCGGATTACAGTACTGCGGGAGTAATTATCGGTGAATTTTTATTCACTTTTGCATTATGCCATACGGTACTGCTTACTGCAACGACCAGAGAGGTTCGAGGGAATTCTTATTATGGTTTTGCGATAGGTTCCACGGTTCTTGTGGGTGCTTTTGCTGTCGGCGGAATAATTTGTCTTGGCGCATTTAATCCTGCGGTTGCAATTTCTCTCGGTATTATGCACGCTGCATTCTGGAAAACCGTTGCACTTACTTTTATTATTAATATTCTTGCTGCAGCGGCGGCGGCTGTTACTTTCAAAGCAGTATCTTATAATGATTAATTAAATAAATTGAATTTTAAAAGACAATCCGTAATTCGGGTTGTCTTTTTTTAGCCGGAAAATTCTTGCTTTAATTTATTGTTTCCTGTTAGTCGGAAAATTTTATCAGCGATGTTTTTTGAATAATTCTGACAGTTTTTTAGATTTTTTTGTTTTGAAAGTTCGTCTATTTTTCTTAAATATTTTGCAGTATTTTCAGTTATGTTTTTGTCACTTTTGAACCAGAGAGCGAAAGTTTTTTTACCTTTTAACTGATTACATTCTCTATGGAGACCGATTTTGTTATCCAACTCGTCGGTGCCTCCGCTGGTTCGGGCTATCATATGGTCTTTTGTAAATACTGATTTTCTGAAAAGTCTGGAAGTAAAAATTTTAATCCAGGATTCATTGCTGTTTTTGTCCGAAACAGATTGAACAACAGGTGAATTCAAAAGTTCTATATTTACTAAAAGTTCATCAGCGTCGTTTTCGAGAGCAAAAATGTCCTTCGGATTTATTACTTCTGAATGTATAATAATATTTTTTAAATCTGAAGTCATATAGAAAAATTTTATATTTCTTTCATATTCTTTCAGTTGATTTTTTAAGTTTTGAAGTTTGATTTTATCTTCTTTTGAATATGAATTGTTTTGGAGTTTTTTATTAATTTTTACAATAAATTTTCCGAATTCTGATCTTGTTGCAGTTTTTACAAAACCAATCATTTGTTTTTTCAGGAGCGGTTCGGTTATGTAAGGATCTCTAATTACGCAGTCACGGAATTTATCTGCAAGTTTTTTCGTTACGGGTGGAAGATATTTTTCGTTTTCTTTTATTATTTGGGCAAAATCTTTGATTGAATCGGTTTCTTTGATTTGTTTATAAAGTTGTTCAAGCTGTTCGTGTGATTGCATTAATGCTCCGCATTTCGGGCAAGGGATATTTTCTTCATATTCAAACGGCATGTTTTTATATGTTTTTTTGTATTCTAAAAAGCTTATATCTGACGAATTCATTGCAATTTTTTTAAATGAAGCGTGATATATATGCTTGCCCAAACTTGTAAGATATTTTTTATCAAGACTTACTTCTTCTTTATCTATGGCGTTATTTAAATCATGAAGATACTGTATAAAATTATTTTTTAACAAATCGGGGTTGTCTGAGGTTTTGAAATAGCGATTGTTTTTTTCAGTAATTCCCGAGCAGTGGGAGCACAATAAAATTTTGTTTGTAAGTTTGTAAGTTTGTTCATTTTTGTAAATCTCGTTTAGCATAGAAACAGAACGACCGAAGGCAACTCTTCCTATATTATTTAATGCTTCTGAGGTTTCCATTGCGGGAATATTCCTCTTTGAGATATTCATAAAGTAGTCATACGCTTTAAATTGATGTTTTATTATTTTATCGTAGAGTTTCCATTTTTTTTCATAATCGGAATTTCTGAGGCTTGTAGTCATTATATATTTAAATTCGTTAAATTCGTATTTATCGTTATTAAGATGAGATTGGAGTTTTAGGATTGTGGTTTTGAAATTTTCTTTATCTTTGTTTGACATATATAATTTTTCGACTACAAGTTTTAAAAGTTCAATATTATTTTCGCAGCTTTTTTTGTAAAACAGTGGTGCATGCTCATGGATTTTGTTTATCACAGTATTAATATCTGCGTCAGGATATTGCGAGTTGATTGATTCAAGATCTTTTAATAGAAGCTTGCTGCTATCCGTCAGATATGATTTATTTTCTTCAATGATTTTCTGAAGTTCTTGTCCGTTTTTTACCTGCGAAATATTTTCGAGAATATTTTTATATTTTTCGCGTGACATCATTTTTTGAGAACATCTTGGGCAGTGAATTCCGTCAAGTTTTTTTAATTCTGTTTCAATTTTTTCATGAATTAGTGCTCTGTTATTAGATTGTGTAAATTTGTCCGCAGGAAGGTCGGAAGTTAATTTGCAGTCCTCTTTTCTAATCGCCTTAAAAACGGGTTGTTTAAAAATAATATTATTTATTGGGGTAATCATATTTATATTAAACATCAAAATATTGTTTTTTGCTATTTGTGGTAATATTTTGTTATGAAAAAGATTTTATTATTACTATTGGGTTTGATATTACTGCAAAGTTCGGTTTTTGCGCAATCCGAAATCAGTTTTGTATACATTAACGGTTCAAACAACAATGATGAAAAAATGAAAAATTGGTTTGAAAAAGGTGTGTCAAAACTTCATCCGGTTATGAAAAAGAGTTTTGAAAATAATTCGGATGCTTCACAATTTTTTTTGAAGAACGGGAAATATACTATTAATCCGAACGCCGAAATGTTTTTCTGGGGAGATAAAAGCAGGGATGATTTAGGGTTTGTTGAAGAACAACTTGATTTATCAAAAGCGTTCAGTCCTACGGTTGCGTACGGAGTTCGATCGTTAATTGCGGGATTTTTGCATGATGCAATCTGGGTTCAAAAGTCGCACCATATGCTTCCGATACTTGATGATTTACATGCAAATGTCGTTCAACAATATAAGGATGGAAAAAGTGTAGTTCTTTTCGGGTATTCTGCGGGAAGTTTCATAACTTATGAATATCTTTTTAACAAACTGCCTTATTTGAATGCTGAAGAATTATTCGGGCTTGTTGGGGTTAACGAAGATGCAAAGAAATTTATTTCGGACAATCCTCGTAAAAATACTTGTATTTCAGCTCTTTCAAAAGCAAATATCGGGGCGGTAACTTCAGACGGTCATCTGAGGTTTACTACCAATAAAGAAGATTTTAAAAAGAATTATCTTAAACTCGACGAATTTACCGAATCTGCCTGTATTCCTGACGGAGCGTTGAAAGGTGTCGTAAATTTTGCAAGTCCTCTGGTGCTTTTTTATTCTGATATATCTGACCCTGCATACGAGTTGACATATTATAACCGTTTTATGTTGAAACATATTCTTGAAAATGACCTGTTTATGATGACGGTAAATTTTAAAGAAGACCCGATGGGATTTCCTACAGGTAAAAATCTTTCGTCTTTAGAGCTTGCAGAAAAAGCAAAGATTAACTTTACAGATATAAAAGGTTTTGTTTACGATAATTCAAAGGTCTGGAGTAAACGGACTTTTCTTCTTGCACACACTTCTTACTGGTCTGCAAGAAAAACTTTTTCAAAAGCCGTTGCTCAGGCTTTTGTTGACGGATACAAATTTATGATAGAATCACAAAGAGAGAATGATAATAAGGAGAATTTATAATGAATTTTGATGCAGGAGTACAATTTGACCCGGGATTTACCGCACACATTTCAGCTTTTATGCCGAATGTTGAATACGTTTACGGCTCACTTGCGAGATATAAGAATTTTGGACAAAAAAAGAGTCAGTTCAAGATGTTTTTGCCGAAATTGTCTTCATTGATTGATAATTATGTTGCATTTTATCTCGGATGTATGTTGTGGGCTTCTGCTATCAAAACTCTTAAAGGCAAGCCGATTTTGAATAACTTCTGTTGCGGTGCAGAATACGACGAAGCTGAGACGGTATCGGAAGTTGATTTTACAAAAGCTTTTTACCAACATTTTCCGAACGATGTAAAATATTATACGGGAAAAGATTTTGTTCTTGATGAGAAAAAACTTGATATCCTTAAAAATTACAGAGAATTTTTAATTGAAAATAAAGGTTTTACTGAAATGAAAACCACTGACGATATCAAATTACCTGCAAATTTCAAGGAAATAAAAGATGCAGATGCGGTATTCAATAAAATCGAATCTGTTCTGGAAAGCGGTAATTTGACAGAACTTTATGACTTGTACGAAGAGATTTTGTAATGGATATAAGGCAAAAACTTTATCAAATGTTCATTCTCGGG
>CAOJDT010000053.1 GCA_948433295.1 uncultured bacterium | reverse complement strand
AGGCTGAGGATGCACGCAAAGCCGAGGACGCACGCAAGGCTGAGGACGCACGCAAAGCCGAGGACGCACGCAAGGCTGAGGACGCACGCAAGGCTGAGGACGCACGCAAGGCTGAAGAAGCCAAAAAAGCACAAGAAGCTCCGAAATCAGAATTTGATAATATGAAACGTTCTGATATTGGCACTGAAATAAATCAACTGGAAGAAGAAATCAATTTCCATAACCGTATACAGGATACAGCAAAAAATTATAAGGATATAAATGATGTAAAAACGGCAATACGTTTTTCAATTAAAATAAAATCTCAAAACGGTATACTGGAACATGATTTGAGATTACAATTAAATGAACTTAAAAATGCTATAGAAAATAATTATTCTCCAGCTTTAATCAAGAGTCACAATGATAAGCTGAGAAAAATGTTGAACGATATTGCAAATACCGATATTTCTGCACAAACATCCCGTTTGGGCAAATTAAAACAAGCTTATATGCAAAAAACCGGAAATGAAATGTCAGACAGAATAGCAAATTTAAAAGAAGGAGAACAATTTGCAATTACAAAAGAGGACCAGCCTAATTTTTACGGTACTGTCGGAAAAACCTCTCAACTTTCGGTTAAACGCGAAAACGGCCGCATAATTTTGGAAAATGTAGGTGATAAACCTATAAAAGTTAACGGTCAGGAAATTCCAAAAGGGCAAAAAGTCGAACTCGGCGAAAACGCAACAATAACCCTCGCAAACGGTTCTGAAATGAGCGTGAAAAATCCTCATGCCCAAAAAGCGGCGCCTAATGCTGATTCCGGGGGGGGGGCAACACGTAAATAATGACTCTGAGCCAAATGCAGGAGGCGCAAAAGAAGCTCAGGGGTCTAAAAACGCTGATACCGCAAACGGAGCACAGGCACAGCCTCAGGAACCTCACATGCCGACACCTGAAGAAAGAATGGCAATGGGTCAAATCGGTAACAACATTAATAATGCGAAATCTTTGGATGATTTAGCCCAAGCGCAAAAATGGTTAGACGATATGCCTGACTGTAGTTTGAAAACACACCTGCAAGGACAAATTGATGCAAAAAAAGCTCAGTTTAATAGTACTGCAGATTCAGCAGCTAATGGTGCAGGAAAGTCAGCAAATGCAGCACATGAAGCTCAAATGCGCGAAAGAAACCTTCAAGCTCAAAAAGATAAAATTAATGAACTTGAAAGCAAATTCAAATCAAAAGTTTCAACCGTTAGAATTAACGGTAAAAATGTACAAGTAAAAATTTATCAAAAATCTCAACAGGGTTCAAATCCAGGTTATTGGATGCAAGATTTGGCAACAGGTGAATTATCTTATGTCAAATTCCCTCCAAAAGGCAGAACTTTCTCACCGGAAATTGAAGAAAAACTTTACGGCACATCAGCACAGGCAAAATCTGAAGCAATGGCAGCAGATTTGTATGCTGCAGCAGGATTTAAATCTCCTGAAATTGAGATTATAACTGACCAATTCGGAAATGTTGGTACAAAAAGCAAATTCTTAGGAGAACTTGAAACTCCGACTGCAGAGAATGTTTCTGCAATTCGTGAAGGTTTCGCGGCAGATTGTTGGCTTGCTAACTGGGATGCACTTAAAGACGGAAATGTTATGATGCAGGGAGGTCAAGCGATTCGTACAGATGTTGGCGGTTCATTATGCTATAGAGCAAGAGGTGCAAGAAAAGGTACAGCTTTCGGTGAAAAGGTATGTCAAGAGACGAATTAATCAGTTCGCTTAAACACGTTACAACAATTGATGACAAAACAATTGCATCTATTGTCAAAAAAGCAGAAGCAAACGGAATTACAAACCCTGAGTTTATGCGCGAAATGTTAATCGAAAGACGTAACTATATGAAACGCTTCCAAGAGCTTTGTGAAGCTAATCCGCAAAGAGCTGGTGAAACTATAGAAGCTTATGTAAACAGAATACAAAAAGCAACTCCGAAAACTACATATAATATTGGCGGCAAAAGCTTTGACGAAATTCCAATTTCATCACGTATCTATAATGACATAAATGACCATGATACTATGATTAATGAAATTAATAGTAGAGTAAAAATGTCAGAACATTTAACTCCGTCGCAAAAACGAATATTTGAAGCTTCTTATGAAGCTCTTCAAAACAGTAAAGGTGCAAGAATACGCCACAATGCAGGCAATATGCTTACAGAAGATAACTTATTGCATGCAGCCAACCCTGAATATCTTGAAAGTATTTTAAGAGACGGACTTGTAAGCCGTGAATACTCAGGTGTTGTCGGTGCTATGAGATATGACTCAATGGGTCGTCGTTACGACCCGGGTTCAATGACACCTATGTGTGCTGATCTTTGGGATGTTCAAGGAGCAAGTACTATTGGAGAATACTTCTCGGCTAGTGCTGAGCACTGGCATGTAAATAAAGGTGAAACAAACTTCTTGCCAAATCCGTTTGAAGACAGAGGTACTATTGTAATTGTCTTCAATAAACAAGCTGTTGACCCTACAATTATGAATAATTCATTCAAAGTCAGCGAAAGAACAAGCCCAATGTACAAAGATGGTAATATGGGCGGATACACAGATTACACATCACATAGAGCCGTTCCGGTCGGACTTCCGTCAAACGCTATTGATAGAGTAATTGTTCCTAGTAACTATTCTTCTTCTCAAATTAAAAAATTAAAACAAACTATTAAAAATAGTGGATTAGATATCAAACTCTATGATACAAACGGTAACTTAATAAAATAATTTTATTTGAAAAAACAGGTTCCTCTCCTACGGAGCCTGTTTTTTATTTGTAAAAATATAGACACATGGCTATTTTTATAAACAATATTTTATAGTATAATTATCTGTTATTAAGTATAAGTTAATTACATACGGGTAATATTATTATGGAAAAAGAACAGCATAATACTAATGAACAGAAAATTTTAGAAATGATTAAATTGGATTTGGACGATAAATTCATCGCAGAACAACTCGGTATCAGCAAGCATACCGTTAATGCTTACAGAACCAAACTTGAAAAATTAAAATTAATTTAATTTTTTCAATAATACAACAGAATTAGCTTCAATTCCGAGTTCTTGACCGACAGCGTCAAGTTTCTCTTTGGTTTTTGCTTTAATCGAAACCTGTGTCAAGTCCAATGAGAGAATTTCGCAGAGAACCTCTTTCATTTTCGGAATGTAAGGCATCATTTTCGGTTGTTGGGCAATAATGTTACTGTCGATATTTTCTATTATATAACCCTTGTCTTTCACAAGTTCGTAAACATGTTTTAAAAGAAGCGTGCTGTCGATGTTTTTATATTTCGGATCCGTGTCGGGAAAAAGAGTTCCTATATCGGCAAGCGCAAGTGCACCGAGCAAGGCGTCTATAATAGCGTGAATAAGCACATCTGCATCGGAATGACCCAGAAGTCCTTTTTCATGTGTAATTTTTACTCCTCCGATAATCAAATCCCGTCCAGTAGTGAGTTTGTGGATGTCATAACCGATTCCGATTCTGTACATAAAAAACGCTCCTTCTTTTTTATATTATATCATAAAATTTACATGGTTGCAGTCTCAAATCCTTTGTATTATTATAATTTACATAGTTACTTTCAGATACTAACGGAGAAAATATGCTGGTTAAAGACCTTCCAAAGTGCCCTGTAGAAATTACGCTGATGATGCTTGCCTCAAAGTGGAAAGTTCTTATTATACGAGAACTGCTTACTGGAACAAAACGTTTCGGTGAATTGAAAAATGCTGTAGGAACGATTACACAGAAGGTTTTAACCTCAAATTTAAGGGATATGGAAGAAAGCGGACTTGTGGAACGGAAAGTTTTTCCTGAGGTTCCGCCGCGGGTTGAATATACTTTGACTGATATCGGATACAGCCTTGCGGTTGTTTTGGATTCTATGGCAGAGTGGGGGAGCGCTTACAGACAGCTGCTTAAGATTCTTGAAAAAAGACAAAAATAATTTATACCCGACCGGGTGATTATTTTTAATTTTTTAGCTTTGTATAATATTTGAAACAAGAGTTAAAAACAAGAGGATTTATATTGTTATGATTAATGTTTTCAAAGATTTTACGATGCTTCCGAAATCGGTTTTAAATAAAAAAGAATTTAATTTTGAAGACGAAATAACTTATCGTAAAAATTCAAATAAAGTTGAGTCAGTTACAAAGTTCAGCGAAAAAACCGGCAGACGGGTTCAAACAATTCATTATGACTATTTTAACCCTTCAAAAATAAAATCCATTGACGAGTTTGACGAAAATTCGGGCATAAGACTCAGAACAATAACATTTTCTCTTTTCAAATCAGTTACCGAATACGATATTGCGAGCGGCAAAAAGCTTCGAACAATAAACTACAACATGCGTGATGAAAGCAAAATCTCGTCAATTCATGAATATAATCTTGAATACGGAAGAATATCAAAGGTTTCGGTTTTCAGAAATGACGGCAAAACTATCAGCATGATTAAAGAGCTTAACCCCGAAACCGAAATGATTGAAAAATGTATAAATTATAAAAAGGATTCAAATGTTATAAGCTCGGTTACAAAGTACTATTTTGACGGAAATAAAACTGTCAAAACAACAATGTACTATAACGGTTTTGTATTTAGCAGACCAAAACAGACAAAGCAAACTGATTTCGGCGGATTCAGACCGCAGACTCTTAAAGAAAAAGTTAAAACCGACAAACTTATAGATAATCTTTTCAAAAATAAACTGACATTTTCAATGCTATCATGATAAGATAAATTTGAAGGAGATTATATCATGGCAGGAATTTTGAATATACAGTTTACGCCGAAAGCGGGCGACAAAGAGGCCAGTTTGAAAAAAGTCGAGGATTTTATTTCGGGTTACTGCGATAAAGAACTTGATTTGATTGTTGTTCCCGAATTCTTTTCGACTTCAATTGATGATTATACAATGATTAATGCTCCTGAGGATGAAAACGGCGGTATTGTCATTGACTTTTTGAAAAAAGTTGCAAAAAAATATCATACAAATATTATTTGCGGTTCTGTAATGGAAAAATGCGGCGAAAAGCTTTATAACACCTGTTTTGTATTGGACAGAGACGGCGAAATCGTCGGTAAATACAGAAAAATTCATCTGTTTAATTACTTTGGCGGAAACGAGGGAACTTATACCGAAGCCGGCGAAAAGCCGTTGGTTGTGGAGTTAGATTTTGCGCTCGTCGGCGTAAGTTTATGTTTTGACATAAAATTCCCTATGCTTTACCGTGAACTTATAAAACGCGGCGCCGAAATTATTGTTTCGCCGTCAGCGTGGAGTATTCCGAAAAAGGTTTCAGATAAAGAAAAAGAAGTTTGTATAAATACATGGCAGGCGATGAATATTTGCCGTGCGACAGAAAACCTTGTTTATTTTATAACATCAAACCTTGTCGGAAACACAAATCCGTTTTGCGAAAGTATCGGAAATTCAATGATTGTCGGACCGATGGGCGAAGTTATCAAAAATCTCGGAACGCAAGAAACCGCAGCTTATGCGGATTTGGACATGAGCGTGATTTACAACTTTAAGAAAACTGTTCCCGTTGCTATGATTGATTAATTAATTAATTAATTACTTCTTATCTTTTTCTGAACGTTCGCGTACAAAGATTCTGATAGGAGTGCCGAAGAAGCCGAACGCTTCACGGAGTTTGTTTTCAATATAGCGTTTGTAGTGGTCTTTCAATAAATCCGCGTTGTTTGCAAACAGAACAAATGTCGGCGGCTGTACGTCGGATTGTGTTGTGTAAAGGATTTTCAAACGTTTGCCTTTGACTGATGTCGGCGGGTTAAGCGAATAGAGTTCTTTGATAACTTTGTTCAACAAGCCCGTAGAAACACGTTTTGTTGCCTGTTCGTATACGAATTCCGCCTGGTCAAAAATTGTGTGAAGTCTTTGTTTTGTTTTTGCGCTGATGTAAATTTTCGGCGCGTATTCCAAAAACGGAATTTCATTCGAAAGATTTTTATCGAATTGGTTAATAGTGTTAGCTTTTTTATCTTCAATCAAATCCCATTTGTTAATCGCTATAATCAAGCCTTTTCCTGCTTCGGTGATAATTGAAGAAATCTTTTTATCCTGATCGGAAATTCCCTGAGTAGCGTCAATGACAAGAAGCGCGACATCGCAATCTCTTATAGAGCGGATTGCGCGGTCGACTGCGAATTTTTCAACGCCGTAATCTACTTTGGATTTTTTTCTGATACCTGCGGTGTCGACGATGATGAATTCTTTATCTTTGTAAGTTATGTAACTGTCAATGCTGTCGCGGGTTGTGCCCGAAACATCAGAAACGATTACGCGGTCTTCGTTAAGAAGCGCGTTTACGATAGAAGATTTTCCCGCATTCGGACGTCCGACAATTGCGATTTTAATACGTTTATCCTCTTCCGGAAGTTCATCGGTTGCCGTAAAGTCTTCCGTAATAAGGTCTAACAAATCTCCGACTCCGCCGCTTCCGTGAAGTGCCGAGATTCCGAGAGGTTCACCGAGAGCGAGTGAATAAAAATCGTTAACCATTAAATAAGATTCAGGGTTATCGAGTTTGTTAACTGCGAGGAAAACTGGTTTTCCCGACTGGCGGAGAATATTTGCGATATCGAAATCAACAGGATTTACGCCGTCTTTACCGTCAACGAGAAATACAATTTTGTCAGCTTCTTCGCAGGCGATTTTTGCCTGGTCAAAAATTGAAACCATAATTTCGTCTTCATCATTCGGAATGATTCCGCCAGTGTCGATTACGGTAAAAATTTTGTTTTGCCATTCAACGTCAAAATAAATTCGGTCGCGGGTAACCCCCGGTAAATCGTCTACGATTGAGTTTCTTGAACCCACGAGACGGTTAACGAGCGTTGATTTGCCGACATTCGGTCTTCCTACAATTGCTACTATCGGTTTTCTTTCCATACGACAAGTATAACATGAACATGAAAAAAGAACCGCTAAAAATTTAACGGTTCTTTTTCTACATCTTTTTACACTTTGAGCGTAAGTCCGCTGTCTTGGATTATTCGGCTATCCTGCTCCTATCTTTCGCTTCGTAAATTTGACAATTTACTACCGCTCAATCGGAGCCCCGGATGTGACGAGTTTCGCTCCGCTTCACTCTACCGAAAATCCACTAATCAAAAGTGTAGCCGATAATAGCAGCTTCTCTTGCGCGTTTAATTGCTTTAGCAATCATTCTTTGGTGTTCTGCGCAGTTACCTGTGATACGGCGAGGAATAATTTTTCCTGCTTCTGTAAGGTATCTTTTCAATTTTGCTGCATCTTTGTAATCAATGCTTGTTACTTTGTCTGCGCAAAGACTGCAATTTTTACGTTTTTTCTTATCTGATGCGTCTTGTCTTGCCATTTTAGTATATTACCTTTCTATTGTGCCGAAATTAATCGGCTCGACCTTATTTTTTACTTATTTACGCTCGCTCGCGCTTAACGGGTCTACGGTTTCACCCCTCCATTTCGCCGATACTTAATCGGCTCAACGGAGTCCTTGCCCTCAGCTCGCTCGCGCTGTCTTGGATTATGCGGCTATCCTGCTCCTGTCATTCGCTTAGCGGTTTCCCGCCTGTCGCTCATTTCGGAGCTGCGGATGTAACGAGTTTCGCTCACATCTGTTCGCTTCACTCTGCCGCAAATCCGCTTCTTGCTCGCTCGCATTTAACGGGTCTACGGACTACTCCGCCGGCTCCTCGCCGCCGTGCGTGTCCTTCGCCCTCAGCTCGCTCGCGCTAAAACGGGATTTCATCCTCTCCGATGAGTTCGTTTGAGAAGTCGTCGGATTCGAATTTGACAATTTCGTCTGTTCCGAATTTTGAAGAAGAAGATGCTCCTGTGCTTACGGAACCTGAACCTTCACCTATTTTTTCGATGGTGTTGGCGTCGATTTCGTAAATTCTTTTTTCGGTGCCGTCATCCATTTTTACGGCTGCTGTTTGAAGTCTGCCTTCAACCAGCACGTTGTCACCTTTTTCTAGTGATGAAACAATTTCGTCCAGTGATGTTCTTTTTGAAAGAACTCTGATAAGAAGTTCATCTCTGTCAGCAATATTTAGTATAAAAGCCGTTACCCCTACATTGTTTTGAGTAAAACGTTTTTCGGGAGTTCTATACAAATTACCTGTGACTACTGCTTTTGCTAATGACATTTAATTTCCTTTCTTTATCGGTGCGTTACGCAGCCATAAACATTGTTCTGATGATGTTGTCGTTCAATTTCAATTGTCTTTTGAATTCTGCAACTTTATCAGCAGGCAATGTCAAAGTGGTTGTTGCGAAGAAACCGTCTCTGAAGTTTTCGATGTCATAAGCTAATTTTTTTCTGCCTGTTTTGTCCGTAGATTCAACTTTTCCGCTAAAAGCAGCGATATTTTCGCCGAGTTTTGCGATTAATTTATCTACTTCTTCTGCGTCTAAGTTTGGTTTAAACACAGTTAAAAGTTCATAAGTTTTCATTTATTTGTCTCCTTTTTCTAGTGTATGATTTGATAATATCATGAAAACACGGAATTTTACAACATGTAATCTGCCGTGAATGTGTAATTTGCGGGTCCGATGAGGAAAATATCTTTTTTAGGGTTTGCCGAATCTCCTTGCCATTCAACGAACACAGACCCGCCCAACAGATTAACTTTTACTTTTTGTTCTGTTAAGTTATTTAAAACGCATGCTACGACGGACGCACAGGCACCTGTTCCGCAGGCTAAAGTTATGCCGCAGCCGCGCTCGTAAACTCGCATATCAATTTCGTTGCCCGAAATTACTTTTACGAATTCGGTGTTGGTTTTTTCAGGGAAGAATTCGTGAGTTTCGATTTCGGGACCGTATTTGAGGGCTAAAATCATAGGGTCTTTATCCGTAATGATTACGCAGTGAGGATTTCCCATTGATACAGGTGTAATTTTGAATTCTTTGTCGGATACTTTGAGCGTTCTTTCGCCTTTGAAAGGAATTTTTGCTTCTTCAAGAATCGGTGTTCCCATATTTACTTTTACGGTGCCGTCTTCGAGAATTTTAGGTTTAATCACGCCTGCGCCTGTCATTACCGTAAATTCTTTTTTATCAATGAGACCTTTATCAAAGACGTATTTAGCAAAACATCTCATACCGTTTCCGCACATTTGAGCGATAGAGCCGTCCGAGTTATAGAAATACCATCCGAGGTCGGTTTCCGTGGTATTTGTTTTCGGCACTATGAATCCGTCTGCGCCGACGCCGAAATGTCTGTCACAGATTTTTTTCGCAAGTTCGTCCATAGGCATATTTGTTTTTTCGTATTCAGAGTAATCCATAATTACGAAATCGTTACCGCAGCCTTGCATTTTTGTCAATTTAATCGTTGTCATTATAACCTCTTTCTCTGCCAGATTATAACACAAAGTAAGCCCCGCTGTACAATTTATAAAATGATTTTAAATATAAAAACTTATCTGCATTTTTTCTTGCCGTTCCAGCTGAGATCATTACAATGGAGGTAATCCATGTTTTCGTTATACAACACCCACGCCGTACAGCCACGACCGCTTCTACGGTAATTATTCGTTATGTCACAATTAGTGTCAAAGGGATTATTAGAATCATCGGGAAGACCCCATGGTAGTATCCTGTTTTTCATCACAAAAAAGTCAAATTGATTTATACCCTCTATGCGCTTGCCGCTTCTGTCCGGAAACCACACTACTATTGAGGAACAATATCCGCCTTCTGTTATAGAACCTTTTTGACATTTACTAGGCGCAACAATACCTCCAACCATTAATATTGTACCATCTTCCAACTTCATAGCTGCTGGCCAGTTTTGATTTGTTATTTCAACCCCTTGCATATTTGTTACAGGAATATTATCACCCCAAGTAGGATCTAATTTTTCATGCTTCAGATACTTACCAAATCTCAAAAGCATCAGACGCATACCGGTATCGTCTATTATTGCACTAATAGGAGCATCGGAACCTTCTTCTTTGTCTATAGTTTCTGACGATACTGCTAAATTCCAAGTATCAATGGTACCGTATTCATTAACTACTGAAAGCATTGCCTGACTTAATATTGAATTAACTTTTTTAAGTTTTGTAACAGTTGCTTTTTCCTTATATTTAGATACTAATGTCGGTACTGTCAAAGCAGCAACAACACCAATAATCCCGAGGGTGATTAAAACTTCAGCTAGAGTGAAGGCGATTTTACGATTACTGTCAGACACAGCGCTGTACGAAGTACCTTCGGCTAGAGTAAACACTTTTTTTTTCGAAAATATTTTTTTTAACATATTCTGCTCCACTTTATCAAACTATAATATAATAAATATTGTATTATAGTTTGATAATATCATTTTTAGCAACTTATGTCAACAATTCGTATAATTAAGTCATGGAACTACGATATGAGTTAAAAAGTCTTATAGCAAAAAATGGCACTACTTTAAAAAAAGTATGTGAAAAACTAACCGAGCAAACAGAACGATTGTATATCGGCAACAACATAACAAATAAACTGAGAAGAAAAACCATTAAATTTGAAGAGGTACAGGAAATCCTCGACGTTTTAGGATATCATATAGAATTTGTGCGTAATGAATAAAAGTTCAGTTGCTTTACACTAATTACACAGGTGGGCAATTTCAGCCAAATCTTCTTCCAGCAAAGATTTTTGGAAAAGTTCGCATTCTTCCGCCATATTCAGAATTTCAGCATATTTCGGGCTGTGGAGAACCTTGGCGATATCATCTATACCCTTGAAGTCTACCGTGTAATGTGAGGCGGTTTTTTCTTTTATTGAAATAAAACCTGTTTCCTCAAAGAGTTCCAAAATTGCCTGAACGAGCGGAATTGATTTGCCCAGATGGCTTGCACAGCGGCGAAGTTCGACTTTTCCGCCGTTGTTATTGCAGGCGAATTTCAGCATTCCCGTAATTGTTTTTAAGAATTCTTTATCATCGAAATATTTTATGTCGTAATTCATAAAGTGAATACTATGCGGCGAGGTTTCGCGGAGGATGTTTTCGAAAGTTTCTTTGTCCGCAGGGTAGTCAAAAAACATTACGGAATCACAGTGAGCAAGGTTTTCGCGGTTGAAACTTTTTTCAAATAAATTCTTGTAAGGGCGGAGCATTTCGAGAATTTGTTTGTTTTCGGCAAAAACCATAATATTTTGTTTGGTGTTTTTCACGTAATCGTTGACTTGCGCAAGAATGTCGGTTTTTTTGCGGTGGTCGTATATTTTCAATTTCGGTACGTTTTCGGCTTCCTCTTCCTTTAGAAATTCCGAATGAATATCGTCTACAACAAGCTGTACGGAAGTGTTTCCGTTGTATTCGTTAATTTGCGGATGGAACGCTACATCTAGCGGGTCGCCGTTTACGAGCGAAATGTCACCCTGCTGCCAGCGCACACAGGTTAATTCGCTGTCGCCTTTTTGAACGGTCAGGCGAAGGTGATTTTTGTTTTCGCCCATAAGTTTTTTTTGTTTAATTTTAAGATTCTTAATCGCGAAAATCGGGCTCGGATTGCTTGCACCGAAAGGTTCTAGTTTCGAGATTTCGTCCACCAAATCCACCGTAATTTCATCGGGTGTAAGTTCCAAATCCACTTTTAAAAACGGTTTTAGGTCTTTGCCCGTGCTTATTTCTTTTACGGCGCGCAAAAGTTGTTCTTTAACCTGTTTGAACGGATATTTTTCGGGCGTAAACGAAAGCCCTGCCGCGAGTGCGTGACCGCCGAATCCGTCTAAAAGTTCGCTTATTGAAGAGATTGTCTGATGAAGATGAACTCCTTCAATGCTTCTGGCAGAACATTTTATCTGCTTTGTTTCTTCGGAATAAGTCATCAAAAACGTCGGTTTGTAATACTTTTCGACAAGTTTTGAAGCCACGATACCGATGATTCCGACATGCCATTTTGAATTAAACAGGATAATCGCAGGGTTTTTGTTACCTTCTTTTTGAACCATATCGTCGGCTTCGGCAAAAGTTTCCTGACAGAGATTCTGGCGAATTTTGTTGAATTCTTCGAGATTCGAAATAGCCATTTCAATTTCTTGAGGGTTGTCGGAAATAAGAACTTTTATTGCCTCTTCGACAGTGTCGAGACGTCCGGAGGCATTGATTCTCGGCGCAACCCCGAACGCGATGGTTTCGGAGGTTATTCCGTT
>CAOJDT010000052.1 GCA_948433295.1 uncultured bacterium | reverse complement strand
GGCTCAGTCGGCTACGGCGGCTCGGTCAACTACGGTGGACAAGTCGGCTATGAAGGTGCCGTTGATTACAGTGGCTCAGTCGGCTACGGCGGCTCGGTCAACTACGGTGGACAAGTCGGCTATGAAGGTGCCGTTGATTACAGTGGCTCAGTCGGCTACGGCGGCTCGGTCAACTACGGTGGACAAGTCGGCTATGAAGGTGCTGTTGATTACAGTGGCTCAGTCGGCTACGGTGGCTCGGTCAACTATGGTGGACAAGTCGCTTATAAAGGTTCGGTTGAATAAGTTTGACGGCGCGAATTTTATTCACGCCGTTTCCTTTTTTATAATATTTCGTTAAACTCTTGAATTGATATTGATTCTATACCGTCGACTTTTTGGAATGCCTTATATGTACTTTGTATCGGCTTTTTGGAATGAATATCAATTATTACGGTTATTTTCGTAATTTCTTTATTTTGTTTGCTTTGTTTTCTTGTAATTTCTCTGAGGTTCGGGTATTTTTCTACGATAAAATTATAAACCGAGTCTGAAGTTTCATTTTGACAAGAAATATTAATTGAAAGTCGTTTCATATTTTTTGTACTTGTTGTAAGTACGTTTCTTTCAAAAAATCTTACAGATACAAGAACGATAATCGTTAGGATTGTCGAAGTTACAGCCAGACCGAACATTCCTGTTCCGCAAGCCATACCGATACTTGCAACTATCCAGAGGGTTGCCGCTGTAGTAAGTCCGAAAACGGTTGCTCCGTGTCGAAGCACTGCACCCCCGCCTATAAAACCGATACCTGTTACAACCTGAGCCGCAACACGTGCCGTATCTCTTATTCCTGTGGCGTTGTCCACCGAAACATTATCACCTAATGCAAATGTCGGGAAGCCGTAGATTGAAAGTAACGTAAATACGCACGCACCGACGCATACGAGAATATTTGTCCGTAATCCCGCGTATTTGTTAGTCATTTCTCTTTCAAGACCAATCGCAAAGCTCAACAGTACTGCACTCAACAAACGGATTAAAACTGTTATTTCCGTTTGTACCATAGTATTATTAAAAAAGTTTTCCATTATCTTACCTTACTCTTCGGATCCAACACATCTCTTATTGTATCACCTATAAGATTAAACGCCAATACCGCAATAAAAATTAAAAATCCCGGTGTCAAAAGCCACGGACGATAGATTATGTTAGTGTATTCCTGCGCTTCTTTAAACATATTTCCCCAACTTGCGTCCGGCTGTTGAATTCCTAAGCCCAAAAAGCTCAAGCCCGATTCCGACAGAATATAAGACGGCACAGACAAAGTCATTGCTACGATTACGAAACTGGCAGTCTGCGGCAGAATATGTTTCACTATTATGCGGAGGCGCGAAGCGCCGATTGATTTTGCAGCCTGTACAAATTCCTGATTTTTTATGGAAAGAACCATTCCGCGAACTACCCTCGCAAACCCTGCCCAGCCGATTAGTGCAAGGATTATTACAATAAGCATGAACCTTTGTACGCTTGTCATTCCTGATGGTAAAATTGAGGCAAGGATTATCAAAAGATAAAAACTCGGTATCGACATTACGGCTTCGGCGAACCTCATCATAAGCGTATCGACAATTCCTCCGAAATACCCTGCAATTCCGCCATACAAAAGCCCGATAGGGAATAGCACAAACAATGCAAGAAAACCGATTGTCATTGAAATTCTTCCGCCGAAAAGTAATCGTGAAAATACATCACGGCCGTTGATGTCTGTTCCTAGAAGGAATAATCTTCCGTCGCGGTCGGTTGTAATCAGGTGCCGCTTCATAGGGATTAAGCCTAAGAATTTGTAAGGCTGACCTTTTGAGAAAAATTTTATGTAATGTTTTTGGCTTCTGTCCAAATCGTATGTTATACGTAAGTTTTCGCTGTCGAAATTCCGTACGTAATTGTATGTGTAAGGTTTTGAAAATCTTCCGTTTTCATCTATTACAAAAATCTTTGACGGCGGAACGTAAGCCATTGTTCTGTCTGAAAAATCTTTTGTGTAAGGCGCTATAAAATCCGCAAAAAACAACGCAAAATAGATTACACCGAGAACAATCAGGGCGATTTTTGCGAATTTATCTTTCATTAACTGTTTGAAAACGTCTCTAATCATGCTTTCACCCTAATCCTCGGGTCAGTGATAATGAGAAGTATATCGGCAATTAAGTTGCCGACGATAAGCATTATCGCTCCCATCATTAATGACGCCATTACTAAATTTATGTCGGATTTCAAAACCGCCTCGAGGATTAAACGTCCGAGCCCCGGGTATTGAAATACGTATTCCGTAAGGGCGGCACCGCTCAATAGTCCTGCAAATTCAAACCCGAGAAGCGTAATCATAGGGTTAATAGCGTTTCTGAGGGCGTGTTTGTAGATTACGTCGAACTCGCTCAATCCCTTGGCGCGTGCAAATTTTACGTAATCGCTGTCCAGTACGTCAAGTAAATTAGCCCTCATCTGTCTTTGTAATCCCGCAAGAGAAAGTGTGAAAAGCACTGTTACAGGAAGGATTAAGTGATGTGCAATATCCCAAATCTGTTGCGGCAGAGTCATTTCAAGAAAGTTTGAACTTGTTAACCCGCCTATCGGGAACCATCCTGTTTTCACCGCAAAAATCAACAGCAATACCGCGAAGAAAAATGACGGAATTGCCATTCCGATACTTGTCAGAACCGTTAAAATCCTGTCGGTTTTTGATTTCCATCTCAATGCTGCAAGCACCCCGAGCGGTACTCCGACAAGCCATGTCAAAAAGATTACGATGGTCGTTAAAAGGAGCGTGTTCGGAATTCTTTCTTTTAATTTTGTCGAAACTTTTTCGCCGTTGGATGTAATGCCCAAATCACCTTTTACAAAAGACTTTGCCCATTTGCCGTACTGAACTATAATCGGTTTGTCCAATCCGAGCCGCTGCGTTTCTTTCTGTAAAGTTTCCTGTGACACCGACGGGTTTAATCTCAATTCCGCAAGCGGGTCTACAGGGCTTAATCTTATTATGAAAAAGCTTATAAGAGACACTATTATTAATAGCGGTATTGATTGAAATATTCTTTTTAGTATGTAGATTAATATTTGCATTATTTATTGTCATTCTGAACTTGTTTCAGAATCTCCTTTTTTATTTATCAACCCAGATTTCCTCGATATTGTACGTAATCCCGCTGAGCGGCGCAGGATATACGTTTTTGAATTTTGTCCTGATTGCCGAAATTCTCAGTGGCGAATAGATATATACAAACGGTTTTTCGTCATAAGCTATTGCCTGATATTCGTCGTAGAATTTTTTACGGTTTTCAAAGTCTGTTGCAAGAGCGCCTTCCGTATAAAGGTAATCAATCCTCTTTTCCCAGTCCGTGCGGTCGTCTTTTGTGTAATTTTCAGGTCTTTTGTTGAACATGTGGAGCGTTCCGTTCGACATCCAGACGTTTTTGCCGCCGTTAGGTTCAAGCGGCGAGCCTGTCAAGCCCATTATTACCATATCCCAGTCAAGAGAATTCAGAAGTTTGTTTACGAGTGAATTAAATTCAACAGGCTTGAAATTGATTTTCATTCCCAAATCTTCCAAATCCTGTTTTACCATAACCCCGATGGCTTCGCGTTCTGTGTTGCCTGCGTTTGTCAAAAGGTCGATTTCCACATGATTTCCGAATTTATCAAGAAGATGCCCTTTTTTGTCCCATCTGAATCCCGATTTTTTCAGTAATTCTTTTGATTTTTCGAGGCTGCGTTCGTATGGCTGTAGTTCTTTGTTTAAAAATATTGAATTAAGGCTTTCTGCCGTAAAAAGCGGTGCCCCGAGTCCGTTTGCGATATTCAAAACCATATTTTTTCTGTCAATGGCATAATCCACTGCCTGACGGAAATTTTTGTCCTGAAACCACATCTGTTTTTTCGGGTCAACGTTAAACTTTCCGTCGTTATTTCTGCGATTGTTGAGGTTGAAGGTTAAAAACATTGTTCCGGTGTCAGGTCCGAGATTGTAAATTTTAAAATCGGAATGTTTTTCAAGTTCCTTAAACCTTGCGACATTTGCGCCTTGAAGTCCGATTACGTCGAGTTCGCCGCCCTCAAATTTTAAAACTTCATTATTTATATCGCCCACAATCAAGTAAACGAGTTTGTCAAGATACGGAAGTTTTTCCTCGTCCCTATTGATTATATAGTAATTAGGGTTACGCTCAAACACAACGCGCTGTGCGGGAACATATTCTTTCAATCTGAAAGCGCCCGAAGTCACAAAGTCTTTCGGGTTTGTATTAGTCGAAAGAAAAGTTTCAAAGTATTCTTTCCCTTTTTTGACAGCGGGTTCAAAAGCGTGTTTTGGCGCAATCGGTGTGGAAAGCATTCTTATAAACGGTGCAAACGGTTTAGGTGTTTTGAATTCAACCGTATAGTCGTCGATTTTTGTGACAGTAGGAAGTTCTCCGTCCACGATTATGGAATCTCTTGTTGAAGTATTTCCGTATCCTGCAAAAATTATATCATTCCACGTGAAAACAACGTCATCTGCCGTAATCGGCTTACCATCCGACCATTTTATTCCTTTTCGCAGTCGGATTAAATAAGTGTCTCCGTCTGCCGAGAAGTCTTTCGCAAGCCGCGGAATCGGCTGACCTGTTACGGGATGTGTTGTCAAAAGTCCGTCAAACATAATTTCTGAGAGCGTCGAAGACGTATTATCTTTTGAGTTAAACGGGTTGAAAGTTTTCGGGCCTTCTCCTATTGTGGAAGCAATGAGAGTTCCTCCGAATTTGCCAATCGGTGCCTGTGATTGCAGGTAATCAATTCCGTCAATCGTTACATTTTTTTGATTATCCGGATAATTTATTTCTTCCGTAATAGAGTGTGGAGGATTTACCGAAGGCGTTGTTACAGCCCTGTCTGCATGGAGGCAGGATTTTGCCAGCAATACCGTCAGAATCAATATTAATACAACATAACCCGCTTTTTTCATAAATTCAGTTTAACACAAAAACGTTTTTTGCAGTCAGCCTGTCGGGTAATCTGACGGCGTTCTTAAAATTTTGTAATACCCTATCGACAAACAGGCATGTTTATAATAAGATTGTGCTACATGTAGAAATATAAATAGAAAAAGGAGAATATTAACATGCAAGTTATATTAAAAAAAGATGTCCAAAACCTCGGTGAAGCAGGCGATTTGGTTACCGTAAAAGACGGTTATGCAAGAAACTTCCTTCTTCCTCAAAATGTTGCAGAAGTAGCTACTGAAGGTGCTCTTCAAAATCGTGAACAAAACCTCGCCAGAATTAAAGCTAAACAAGAAAAACTTCACAAAGAAGCTCTTGAAGTTGCTGAAAAAATTGAAAAATTTGCTGAATTGAAATTGTCTGCTAAAGCAGGTGAATCAGGTAAATTGTTCGGTACAATCACTACTAAAAAATTGGCTGAAGAACTTCAAGCTCAAGCAGGTATCGAAGTTGACAGAAAGAACGTTTCTCTTAACGCTCCTATCAACAAAGTTGGCGAATACACTATGCTTATCAAATTGACTTCTAAAGTTAAAACTGAATTGAAAGTTACCGTTTCAGCTTCAGAAGTTGTTAAAGAAGCTATTGAAGAAGAAACTTCAGAAGAAGCGTAGGTGATATTTAGCGGATGGGAGAGTTGAGCAAGTTAAAACTTAATTGTTTGGCAATCGGTTCCCTGCCGCATAATAACCTTGATAAAGCTCTGGTCGAAAACTGTTTTAACCAAATTCCGTTTTGGCCGCAGCTTGCTAAAATTAACAAAAATGAAGACATGATTATCCAGTTTTTGGAGAAAATGCCTTCATTTTTTGTAGGAAAAGATTTTCTTGATACCGAATATGATGAGTTTTTTGAGGATTTGGAACAGTTCTTTTTGGATTATGAAGAAATCTTAGCTGATATTAATTGCGAATCTCTTGATAAATATGCGATTTCTAAGGATTATTCTTCGTCTTTTCCAGAATTTATTAAGCTCGTCAAAAAACATAAACCTGATTTTGCCAAGGGGCAGATTGTAGGTCCGTTTACGCTCGCAACGACGCTGGTTGATAAGGATGGAAAATGTGCGTTTTATGATGAAACTTTACGCGAAATTATCCTGAAAACGCTTACACTTAAAGCTTTATGGCAGATTAAAGAAATTAAAGCCGCAAATCCTTCAACTATTCCGATTATTTTTATTGATGAACCGTCTATTTCGCAACTCGGTACTTCTGCATTTGTTACTATATCTGAAGATGAAGTTATTTCACTTTTTAGAGAAGTTTCTGACGCGATTAAGGCTGCAGGAGCGTTGAGCGCCATTCATTGCTGCGGTAAGTGCGATTGGTCTGTTCCGATTTCGGGCGGAGTGGATATTATCAATCTTGATGCGTATTCGTTTGCTCAAAGTTTGAGTCTGTTTAATAAAGATGTCGAAGATTTTTTGAATCGCGGCGGGAAAATTGCCTGGGGTGTTGTTCCGACGCTTGACAAAGACGCTCTAGAAAATGCTGATATTGAAATACTTACGCAAAAATTTAATGATGCAGTCGGTTACTTGACTAAAAAAGGTATTGATGAAAAACTTATTATCGAAAATTCTATTCTCTCGCCATCATGTGGTGCAGGTTCGTTAAGTGAAGAACTTGCAGAGAAAGCTATGAATTTAACAAGAAATTTGTCTGATATTTTAAAAGCGAGGTACTGATTTGACTTTTAAACTTGCAGTGACAGGAAAAAGCGGAAGCGGTAAAACTACGATTGTAAAAGCTTTTATGAACATTTTTCAGGAACTTTTTCCCGAAAAATCAATTCTCCTTTTTGATAATGATTTGTCAAGCGAACTTGGACACAGCTTCGGACTTGATGTTCGAAATACGATTTACGGCATAAGAAGCGGTAAACACGAATATAAAACAGGAATCCCCGAAAACATGTCCAAACAGGAGTTCATTGAATGGGCGATGGAGGACATTCTGGTTCCGATTAACGATAATGTTGATTTGATTGTTTCGTGGTTTGTGGGTTCAAAGGATTGCCGCTGCCCGATTACCGGTCAAATTAATGATGCTGTTCTCAAGCTTATTAACCGTTATGACATAGTTATTTTTGACTGTGAATTTGATTTAAAATACTTAAATCAGCTTGTTGATACAAATATTGACACAACTTTAATTATTGCAAATCCGTCGGAAGAGTCGGCTTATCTCGCAAAACGCATAGAAGAATTCAGTGCGAAATATGCAGCGGGAAATCAGTTGGGTGTTGTGATTAATAAGGTTGAGAATAATAATATTAATTCTGTTTATGATATGCTTAAAAAGTACGATTTGGATGTTCTCGGCGTGATACCTTACGATAATAACCTTGAGAAAAATCCGATTGAAAAAGATTCTGTTATTGTATCTGATGCAATAAAACAGTTTTATTTGAGGCTGAATTTGCCACAGGTTAAACTATAGGAGAGATTATGGCGATTATTCTTGACGGAAAAAAGTTAAGAGATAAATTACTGGAGGGACTTAAAAATAAGCTTGCCTCTTATAAAATAATGCCTAAACTTGTGGTTATTCTTGTCGGGGATAATCCTGCAAGTCAGATTTATGTTAATAATAAGAAAAAAACTGCCGAAAAACTCGGGATTGAGTCAGTTGTTGTTAACTATCCCGATAATATTTCAGAAGCAGAACTTTTGGCGAAAATTGCCGAACTCAATGAAGATGCTTCCGTGAATGCTATTCTGGTTCAACTTCCTTTGCCTGCGCATATCAACAAACAGAATATTATCAATGCAATTGACCCTATAAAAGATGTCGATGGGTTTACTCCGCAAAATTTCGGAAAACTTCTTTCGGGCGAAAAGCCTTATGTTTATCCGTGTACACCTAAGGGGATTCTGATTCTTTTGGATGAATACGGAATTGATGTTGCAGGTAAACATGTTGTTGTGGTCGGACGTTCAAATATTGTCGGCAAGCCGCTTTCTGTTATGCTTTTGAATCTTAATGCTACGGTCACTGTCTGTCACAGCCATACCGAAAATCTTTCCGAAATAACAAAAACCGCAGACGTTTTGATTTCCGCTGCGGGTAAAAAAATTATAGAAGATTGTATGTTATCTAAAGATTCTGTGGTAATTGATGTCGGTATTTTTAAAGACGAATTCGGTAAAACCCGCGGGGATGTCGAGTTTGATTCTGTTTCGAAAAAGGCTGCTTATATTTCGCCTGTTCCGGGAGGTGTGGGTCCTATGACCATTGCGTCTCTTATGCTTAATACCGTTGAACTTTTTGATATTCAAAACAAAAGAAGCTGCGATTAATTCACCACAACTTCTTTTGTTTCTATATTTATTTTTTTCGTTACAGGTAATAAGAGCTGATTTTTTAATTACTAGCCGCCGATAAGGTTGAGACCGCAGCTGCTCTTGATGTTGTTTTGGACGATTTGTTTTGAACTTGAAATCTCTTCGTTCAATGTGTTTACCTGTGTTTCAATGGCTTGAGTTCTTGTTGTAAGATACTCTTCCTGCTTTTGTAATTGGAGGTAATACGGATCTTCATCAATTGTACCGTCAGGGTTGTTTTGGTTGAATTGTTGTTGAACGTAGCCCATTTCTTTTTGAAGCCAGTTTACCTGACTCTGTACAAGTGTTTGTTCAAATTGTAATTGGTTTCTCTGCAACGTAAATAAATTTCTTTGCGAATCTACTGCTAAAAATGTCATATCAGCTCTCCTTATACTTTTTGTTTTACTCTCTTACACATATAAAGTATTTCGGAAAAGTCAAATTTCATAAGTTGAAATTTCTGTTACATTTGTTTACAAAACTATTTAATCGCAGGGAAAAGGTATTTGATACCGTCTTCGCTGCGCCAGCGAATGTAACCCGTTTTTGGAGTTCTGTCTGCATCCATTACACTCACAAGCATCCAGTTCCCTCGTATAATATTCAGTTTAATTTTTTGCGGACGGTTAATTGTTGAAATTACTTTTGAATCGTCTTCGGTTGAACCATGCATATTTTTAACGCTTTCCGGAGTCCCGTTAAGCAGATACAGACCGTATTTTTTTGCGTATGTGTTATAGAAATTGACCCAGGTAGAAAATTTGTAAGGGTCGTCTTTTTTCATCCAGCCGCGTGCACCTGTTTTGTTATTATAAATAAGTTCTACCCAATCTTCTGTTTCATCGGTTACCGCCATAAGTGCAAGGTTTTTTGAGGTATTATATACGACAAAAACATCTTCAAACTTTGAGTTTGAAGGTTCAATTTCATTTCCGCAGACGCGTATAACTTTTATAATTTCCGCATTATCTTCGGGGGTTTTTCGCAAAACAACAGTATCACCCGTTTGATAAAGTCCGAGAGTGTTTGTATTTGACAAACTTACAAAGCTCGGCATAACATCTGCCGCAAAACATTGGAGCGTAAGTCCCAGAAATAATAAAATTAAACAAATTAATTTATGTAGAAAATTACGATTATGCGATTGTGGCATAAAGCCGCAATGACGTTTGTGTAAATTCATAAATTACTCCCTGAAAGTTATATCAGCGTAAGCTTTTTGAAGTTTTTCCCGAACTGACTGCATTTGTTTGTCGATAACTTCATCCGTTAAGGTTGAGTTTTCGTCTTGCATATAAATTCTGAACGCAAGAGATTTGTAACCTTTTTCGATGTTTTCGCCCTGATAAACGTCAAAAACTTCGCTTCCTTTGAAGATATTTTGCTGAACTCCGCCTTTTATAACGCGTTGAATATCGTCGTAAGTCGCGTTTTCGTTGATTACAAAAGCAAGGTCGCGTTTTACTTCCGGGAATTGCGGAAGATGTTTGAATCTCGGAACGGTTTCTTTAATTATTGCAATAAGCGCATCCAAATCAACTTTGAAAATGAATGCTTCCTGATTCATTTTGAGTTTATCTTTCAAAATCGGATGAAGTTGTCCGAAGTAGCCGATTGTGGTCATATTTTTGCCTAAAACGTTAACTGCTGCACTTCTGTATGGGTGAAGGATTGCGTGAGTTTTGGCAAGCGGTGATTTGTCCAAAGAAACGAGTTTAATTCTTTTTTCTACACCGAGTTCGTTGAACAGGGTTTCAAGAATTCCTTTTACCGTGAAGAAATCAGGATTTGAAACCGAATGCCATTTTGAATTTTCGATTTCGCCCGTAATGATACCTTCAAGAACTTTTGTTTCTTTTACGCCTGAAGATTTTTCGTCGGCTTCTTTTTCAACATTGTATGTTTTTCCGATTTCATAAGCCCAGAAATTTTTCTGACCGTTATCGTAGTTGTATTTCATACAGTTAAGAACGCTCACCGCAAGAGTTTCACGGAGCATTGTGCATTCTTCGCTGACAGGATTCATTACTTTCAAAGCTTTTGAATCGTCATAAGGTATCATAAATTTATCCAAAAGAGGTTTTCCGATAAGTGACGGAGTGACGATTTCGTTCAAACCTGCTGATTGCATGAGGTTATGAACTTTTTTTACAACTCTTTCTTCCAAAGTTATTACAGGTGTCTGCATTTTATTAGGAAGGGTTGGTGTGATTTTATCATAACCGTTTATGCGTGCGATTTCTTCGATTAAATCTATTTCTCGCGTAACGTCATAAGCGCGGAATGACGGAACTGCAAATTTTGCGGCAAGCGCGTTTCCGCCAAGTTTTTCAAATCCTAAGTTTTCCAAAATAGAATCGCATTTTTCAGGCGCAATTTCAACGCCGAGAATTCTTTTGATTTGCGGATATCTTAAAGTGATTTCGATTTGTTCAAGCTTATTGTTGCCTGCTTCTACAACGCCTTCGATTTTTGCATCTGCAAGTTCGACGAGTAACTGCATTGCGCGCATTAATGCAGGTTTTACTGCTTCTATATCAATTCCGCGTTCGAATCGGGCGGAAGCTTCACTTCTGTAACCTGCGCTTCTTGCAGATTTTCTGTTGCTTGCAGGAGTGAAGTATGCAGCTTCAAGTGCAATTGAAGTTGTGTTGTCGTCGATTTCGGAATTTGCACCGCCAAATACGCCGCCGAGACAGACGCCTTCTTCTTTTGTTGCAATAAGAACGCTGTCTGTTGTTAAAGTTCTTTCGACTTCATCAAGTGTAACGAGTTTTTCGCCTTCTTTAGCGCGTCTTACGCAAAGGTATCCGTCCAATTTGTCCAAATCAAATGCGTGCAGAGGTGTTCCGTATTCAAGAAGAACGTAGTTCGTAATATCTACAACGTTATTGATAGCGCGAATTCCTGAGGCGGTAAGTCTTTTTTGCATCCAATCAGGTGACGGTTTAATTTTAATATCTTTCAAAATTCCGATTGAATAATATTTACAAACATCTTCATCAATTATTTCAACTTTAAATTTATCGGTTGATAAATCGCGGGTGCATTCGATTGGCGAGAATTTCAGCGGAGTGTTGAATAACGAACTTAATTCTCTTGCCACACCGATAACTGACATCTGATCGCCGCGGTTAGCGGTCGGAGCGATGTGAATAACTGAATCTTTTTCGAAACCTAGAACATCTTCTACATTTGCGCCGATTTGTACATTAGGGAATATTCTGTTCAAAACCAGAATGCCGTCTTCTTCCTGATAACCGCGTTCAGAAACTCCGAGTTCGTCTGCCGAACAAAGCATTCCTTCTGAGGCAACACCGCGGATTACTGCCGGAGTAAGAGTAAACATTTCCCCTGTTTTACGGTCAAGAACCTGACTTCCGACTGATGCGTAAGGAACGATTTGACCTTCTTTAATATTTTGTGCACCGCATACAACGGTTTTCATTCCCGAACCCGTGTTTACCGTTACAAGGTGTAAGTGGTCGGAATTCGGATGGTTATCAATTTTTTCTATCTTAACTGTTTTTATATTCGTAAATTTGGGTTTAACTTCCTCAACAGCTTCGACTTCCAAACCGCTCATTGTAAGTTCGTGTGCGATTTGTGAATCTTCTATATTTGATAAATCTACGAATTCGTTTAACCAGTTAACAGATACTTGCATTTATTAATTCCCTCTTTATTTATATTATACCAGTGCAATTATATTATAACAAAAGAAATCTGTTGTAAAATGATTTTTGGTTAGGGGATTGAAACGAGTAGTGAAATGTGTTATACTGGAGACTGAACTACTGCACTATGACACTAGAATGCAGGAGTTTCAAGTAAAGAAGAAAGAACTGGAGGTAAAACGGTGAGAGTGCAGTCTGTGCTTGATAAACGGGGGGGGGGGCCGAGTCTC